>JAGYNR010000078.1 GCA_018399715.1 Desulfobacterales bacterium
ATTCTGGATTCCGGCTTTTGCCGGAATGACGGGAAAAAACTTGATCATCGAGTGTAAGATAATGCCTATAGATATGCTTTTTTGGTTTCCAGGATTCGGTTTACCGAATAAAGTGCCCTTTGTTTATTGTAATTTTCCGTTGATATGAGTTTTAGCAGGGTATCGAAAGCTTTTTCTATTTTAGGGCTTTCGTGGCAGATGAGGGCAATATCGATATCCGCGGCAAAAATGCGGGATATCGCTGTTTCTATGTTAAAATGGTTTTTGATGGCTCCCATATCGAGGTCATCGGTTATCACAAGCTGCTCAAAGCCCATTTGATCTCTCAATAGTGTTTTGGCGATTTCAACGGAAAGGCTTGCCGGCCATTGGCGGTCGATTTTTTCGTACCGGATATGAGATAGCATCATCCCGGAAACGCCTGCTGCTTTGGCGGCCTTGAAAGGAATCAGGTCGAAAGATGCTAGTGCATTAAGATCAACATTGAGTATTGGCAGATCCAGGTGGGAATCCAGGACCGTTCGACCGATGCCGGGAAAGTGCTTGCCGACCGCTATAATATTTGATTTCTGAAGTTCTTTGATAACGACAGCCCCAAGATCGGCGACCCGATAGGGGTCATGTCCAAAAACCCGTTGTTTCATGACACTGTTGATTTCTTCAGGCGCTACATCCAGAACCGGTGCCAGGTTCATATTGATGCCGACACCTGAGAGTTCCGATGCGGTTATTTCGGCAAACCGACGAGCATCGGCGTGGTTTTGAATGGCAGGATTTCCCTCAAACCGGGTAAACGGTTCCTTAAGACGGGATACCACTCCGCCTTCCTGATCGATTGCAATAAACGGCGGCGGTTGACCCAGGGAAGCGGCGTATTCTTTTATCGATGTGCACATGTCTTTTAATTGGCCGGGGGAAACAATGTTTCTGGAAAAAAGGATAATTCCACCGACTTTCAAGGTATCTATAAAATACATCAGGTTTTTTGTCAGTTCCAACCCGTTGAACCCCACCATTAACTTTTGTCCAACTAGTTGTTCATCGGAAAAATTTTGAATATCCATCTTGTACTCTTTTTTAAATTTCAATTTTTACCAAGCTGATAGGTGCGAACTGCCTTACGATGTTGCTCATAAGTAGTGCTGAAATAATGACTGGTGTCATTTTTGGAAACAAAATACAAATAGGAGGTTGACGCCGGAAATATGGCTGCCTTAAAGGATGCTTTCCCCGGATTCGTAATAGGACCTGCCGGCAGGCCTTTTTGGGTATACGTATTGTAATCGGTCGGGGTTCTGAGATGCTTTCGGGTCAGGTTGCCATCGAAATCTTTGAGACCATAAATGACCGTTGGATCACATTCGAGTTTCATATTTTTTTGGATACGATTGTGGAATACGGATGACACTAATGGTCTTTCTTCTGCAAGACTGGTTTCTTTTTCTATCAGGGATGCCATAATAACAGTTTCATAAAGCGTAAAGGGAAAATCTGGGGGACGGCTTTTCCAGAGGGGGTCAAAGTTCTTAAAAAAGCAATCGACCATTGTGCGAATGATCATTTCGGATGAAACTGTCTTTTCAAAAAAATAGGTTTCCGGAAAAAGAAATCCTTCGAATCCCGGAGCATCAATACCCATTTTTTGAGATAGTGACTTATCTGTCGCAGCCTGGATAAATTCTGTTTCTGACACTACTCCCTTTTTTTCCAGGATTGAGGCAATCTGGTAAATATTGTATCCCTCGGGAATGGTTATTTTATAAAGAAAAACATCTCCGTCGGTCATTATTTTAAGAATTTCCAACGGTGTCATGGCAGCGCTCAGGCGGTATTCTCCCGCCTTAATGCGGTTGTCCAGCATCTTGACTCTGGCTAAGAATTTAAATTTTTCGGGTTTCCGAATGATATCATTTTTTTCAAGAACCTTGGCAACTGTATTAAAATTTTCACCGGGTGACACGTCTATCAACTGCGGTAAGGCAGATGTTAACCCAGGGGTTTTAGCATAGCGAAACAGGTCCCAGGCAGCTAATGCGAAAATGCCCAAAATGCATAAAAATCCTGTTAAGAGTAAACGGAAAAAGTTTTTCAACCTGAAATCTGTCCCTTTAGAGATAAGTTTGTTCCATCATTTTTTTGGAAGATATACAAAAAAACATGCATTATTGGAATAAGGGGTGCAGCGACATTAACCCTAACCCTACCCAATAAATGGGGAGGGAACCATATAGCTCACTATAGCGATGTGGCATCTTTCATGTATCTGCAACAAACCTGAAAATCGCTTAATTAAAGTAATATAGATAATAAATAATAAAACATAAATGCTCAATGAAAAAACTATAATAAAAATAGAACAAGATGGCGTTAGTTTATCATGAAAAAAGAGAGATTAATGAAAAAAGAATACGGTGGATTTGAGCAAGGACCGATTCGCCCGCCCAGTGAAGCCCGCAGCCTTTTGATTCGGGTAACGCGAAATTGTCCCTGGAATCGGTGTGCTTTTTGTCCGGTTTATAAAAATACCCGTTTTTCCCTGCGTCCTGTAGAACATATCATCAATGATATCGATATGGTAGCCAGATACGCAGAAATACTGAAAGATGCAGGCGGTATAGAGGGTCAAATTACAGGGGCGGCGCTGGATGAGATTTCCAGACAAGTTCCCCGGGACGAAACACAAGCGTTTCGGGCGGCGCTTCACTGGTACAGAGCCGGTATGCGCTCAATATTTCTTCAGGATGCCAACAGCCTGATTGTACCGCCTCCGGACATGATTACCATATTAAAGCATTTGCAAAAGCGGTTTTACTGGGTTCAACGCATCACATCCTACGGCCGGTCCCATACGATTGCAAGAATCAAGGATCCGGATCTTTTTGCCATGGCCGATGCCGGATTAACCCGTATTCACATCGGTCTGGAATCCGGTTCTGATAAGGTGTTGAAACTGGTAAAAAAAGGGGCGACCAAAGCGACTCATATCAAGGCAGGACAAAAAGTAAAAAAAGCCGGTATAGAGCTTTCTGAGTATGTCATGCCGGGATTAGGGGGAAAATCGCTGTCCACGGAGCATGCAATCGAAACCGCAGATGCATTAAACCAGATAGATCCGGATTTTATCCGTCTTAGAACCCTGGCGATTCCAAATACAGTACCCTTGTTCGATGACTGGGAAAAGGGTTGTTTTACCAAGCTCACCGACGTTGAAATTTCAAATGAAATACTGCTTTTTTTAGAGTCTTTGAAAGGAATCAGCAGTGTTATTAAAAGTGATCATATTTTAAATCTCTTTGAGAAGGTAGAAGGAACGCTGCCTCAGGATAAAGATAAAATAATGACACCACTGCACCTGTTTTTATCCATGGCGCCCCAACGGCAGTGTCTTTTTCAGGTGGGAAGACGTCTGGGATTTTTCCGAAGTTTAACCGATATGGAAAATCCCAGGCGCATGGCGCGCGTGGAACAAGTCTGCCGGGAAAATGGTATCACCCATCATAATGTCGATGCCATGATCGATGAAATGATGAAACGGTTTATATAAAGACTGATGTCTCTGAAGATTAAGGCAGTGGTACCGCACAGGGTTTATTAAGCTTTTCCCAGACAGTTCCGTTAGGCCAGAACTTATAGACGTTTCCTTCCCATTTGCCGAATTGTAGTACCATAATGGACATTTTTCTGGCATTGTCAGAATAACCGGGCTGATAAAGTTGTGTTTTATCCGATGCGATGACATATGCGTTGGCATTTTTAGCAAATTGGCGGCAGAAAAGGGGTGAATTTTTACTTCCTTTGCCTGCCGGTGCGCAGGCCATCAGCCAGATCGTTTTAAAATAACCATTTAAAGCGGATACCTTCGAAATGTTATTCAGAGTCAAAGACTCCTGGCAGAACTCCAGACCATACCCTCCTCTCCAGGCTATTTTAGGAACCCATTTACCTTGTTTAACATAGGGAGCCATATATCCGTGGCAGGCTATCACTAATTCGTCTGTACTTGCGGTAGCACAGTTTTTGGCTTTTGCAAAAGCTGTTGCGAGACGGATCTTTTCATTTACGGTAATAACCTGACCAAGACCAGGCTCCACACGTCCTATCAGTCGGGTATCGTGTAAGATAATTCTATTCATGAGTTTTTTCCCCGCATTGATCTATAATTGTGGTAAAATAAAAATTAGTTAAGCTTGCTTATACTTATAAAATCATATGTTAAAATAATAATGATGTCAATTTGAGCATTCAATATTTCTTCAATTATAAATTTCGTATCGGAGGAATTCGTGAAAAGTATCAACCCGGCTACCAACGAATTGATAAGGGAATATACAGCTTATACATCAGAAGAGGTTCATAAAATTCTTCAGTCAGTCAATAACGATTGGATCAAATGGAAGAAAAGTACATTCGATGAACGTGCGAAATTAATAGATAAAGCGGCCGGTATTCTTTTAAAAGAACGGGATCAATGCGCTGCCCTGATAACAGCGGAGATGGGAAAGCTGATCAGGGAATCGACGGGAGAAGTTGAAAAATGTTCTCTCGTATGCCGATACTTTGCTGAAAATGGAGCCGCTTTTTTAAGTGATGAAACAGTTGATACCCATTACAGAAAAAGTTTTGTCATTTTTCAGCCACTGGGCGTTCTGCTGGCTGTCATGCCCTGGAATTTTCCATTCTGGCAAGTATGGCGATTCATTGCACCTAATTTAATGGCCGGAAATGCTGTCGTGCTCAAACACGCCTCAAGTGTCTCTGGTTGCGCCTTGAAAATCGAAGAAATTATCAGAAAAGCCGGTTTTCCCTCCAATTTATTCAGGACATTGTTGATACCATCGGACCAGGTCGAAGCGGTGATTCGCAATCCAATCATAAAGGGGGTAACATTGACCGGCAGTGAGGCCGCAGGGAAAAGGGTGGCGGCGGTCGCCGGGAAAGAGGTGAAAAAATGTGTTCTGGAGCTGGGCGGTTCCGATCCGTTTATTGTTTTTGAGGATGCGGACCTTGAAAAATGTGTACAAACAGCGGTTAAAGCCCGTTGTATGAATGTCGGCCAGGTATGTATATCGGCCAAGCGGTTTATTGTAATCGATGCCGTTGCTGAACCATTTTTAAATATAATGACATCATTAATGCAGTCGATGGTTGTGGGTGATCCGTTGGAAGAAACGACACAAATCGGCCCCATGGCAAGACCCGACTTACTGGATGAAATTCATTCTCAGGTGATCCGGTCAATAGGGCAGGGTGCCCGCCGGGTCATTGGCGGACACCGACTGGACAGAACCGGCAATTACTATGCGCCGACAATTCTAACCAATGTAACAAAAGGTATGGCGGTTTATAATGAAGAGACGTTTGGGCCGGTCGCTGCGGTGATTACCGTAAAAAACGAAGAAGAAGCCCTGGCAGTTGCCAATGATACGAATTTTGGATTGGGAGCCAGTGTCTGGACCAAGGATCTGAACCGCGGTGAAAGAATTGCCCGAATGATTGATTCCGGCATGGTATTTGTCAATACCATGACCTCGTCTCATCCGGAACTGCCGTTCGGCGGGATCAAAGGCTCTGGTTTTGGCCGCGAATTGTCACATTATGGGATTAAAGAATTTGTCAACATTAAAACCATTTGTCTGCAGTGATCTTTTCACACTTTAAATTCGATCTTCAAGTTTTTTACCTTTCATTCCGGCGAAAGCCGGAATCCAGAAATTGTTGCGAGCTTCCTGAATTCCGGGTCTCCGCTTTGCCCGGAATGACGAAGATTTTTATGATGTGAATTGAAAAGCCTGATCATTGTGTTTAAAAGGCTTTAGCTTGGGGTGATGAAAATTATCCCAAAATTGCTTTGAGTTTTTATAGCAGTTTTTATTCCAAGATTTAAAATTTTTAACACTTAAATTTAGACGAGAGGATGCCACGGGCGAAACGAAGCCCGTGTAGAACTGCTGTCTGTCGGGCTCACACGGGCAAAGCTGACGCTTTGGCCCGTGGCACCCATGCTGAAACCTGAGAACATTCAGCGAAACAAACATTTAGATAAATTTTCAGGCCAATTTCGAAATAATTTTTATCACCCTATCTTTATTAGCCCATGGCGCCCGATAAAAGTAAGCTCCCTCATCATGATTCATAAACGATTCTGTCAGTTAATTGCTGCAGGGTTCGTGAAAATTCATTTTTAAACCGTTCTTTTTCAACATTTGAAAACTCGTCAAATTTTATAATTTCCAATTTCCTTATCAGGTTTAACAGCTCAAGCAATATTCTTTCTGCCAGTTCATTTGCATTCGTTAAACGAAGATCCCTGTTTTCGATATTTTGAACCAGCGAAACAGCATTTTTAAGGGGAGCATCCGGTGCTTCAAGCCGCTTATGTAATATTTCATAAATCAGCATAAACAGTGCGGTGATCCTGTCGCTTTTAATGATTGTGGGGCTGTGGAAATAGGAATAATCTTCGGCTACCCGAACGGTTCCTTTTTCGAGATCCAGAACTTTTTCGAACCAATTGATGGTGTATTTTTTATAATTGCTTAAATCCCATTTGCCTTTTTCCCATATATGGACTCTGATCGCCTGGGTTAAAAATTCAAGACAATCCTTGGCAGAGACATAATTATAGCTGCCCAATAACATTCCTGACTGAAAAATATCAATTCCGGGTTTTTGGGCGCGTTCAGATATTTCAGCGCATAAAATTCTTGGCGGATCGTTATATCTTGCGATCAGAATTTTGTAGGAGGGCTGCTCCTTATCGATTCGTTGAAGGTCTTCTATGTATTTTGGGGGAGCGATGTTGTCCGCAATCGAGGGCGGTAAAAAGGCTGCCTTTAGGGTGGGGCTCAGATCGACTATTTCCAAAGCATTTCTAAAAACATTAATGTCATTGTCTTCCAGTGGTTTAACCGGAATCAGTTTGCCGGGTTCCAGGTAAGGTGAAAAGACATTTAGTATATTTTCCAGCCCTTCCTGCCAATGGGAAATTCCGGGCTGTTGTTGGGAAGTCACAGGTGAATTGCTATCAGGTAAAATGGGTTCCATCAAACGTTCCTCATTTCTATATTTCTATTGGTATTATTTTTGAGTCATTAACGGGTTATCTTAAAAAACAATTAATAATAGTGTCACTCGATGAACAAGTTTTTTCCCGTCATTCCGACGAAAGCCGGAATCCAGAAGGTTTTGCGGGCTTACTGGATTCCGGGTCTCCGCACCGCTACGTCCGGAATGACGAAGATTGTTATGAGCTGAATTGAAAAACCTGATCATCGAGTGGCAGTTTCCAACATAAGCATCGGTGTTATGTCCACGGCCAGTATTTTTCGAGAAATTCAAGACTGGGATAAACTTCCTCCTCAAAATGCGGTTCGAGTGTAACAACAGGAGAGGTTTTACGAAAAGATGTTAAAAGCGTAAAAAACTCCTTAAATTGAATCGTCCCAAACCCCAGACCGCGATGTTCATCAGTAAGCCCATGATTGTCATGAAGATGAAGGTGTTCTACGTAGGGACCCAATTCGTTCATCCATATCTGAAAGGATGTCTGGCTGAAACACGCCTGATGACCGATATCAAAACATAGACCCACATGACAGTCTTCAAGGTTTTCAAATAACGGCTTCATTTCCTCGGGGCCGCTTTCGAAAACATTTTCCAGTGTCAGCATGGCCCCTTCATTTTTCACCTTTTCTGATAACCATCTCCACGTTTCCAGACTATTTTCGAGCCAGAGATCCGAAGCAAACCCATAAAATGTTCGATGGTATCCCGCGTGACAGACCATGGTTTTGGGCTGAAATATGGGAAACAGATCAAGAACCTGTTCATACCGCCGCCGGGTTACCTCCCGAATCAAAGGATCCGGTGAACCTGGAGAAAGGTCTAAAAAGGGTCCATGAAAGGTAACCTTGAGACCGTTGTCAGAAAGCTTATTTGCCACAGTTTTAAAATCATTAAGTGAAAAACGATCCAGGGCATCAGCATCAAGACCGATTTCAGGATTAAACCTTTCCTCAATAAATCGATCCAGATATTTTTCAAAAAGCATGGAAAAAGGGATACTGACTTGAACTTTTTTTTTGATGTCTGCCATTAAAATACCTTTAAGTTGGATACAAAAGAGCGCCCCAAACTATTATGGGGCACTTTGTATATTTTTATAAGGGAACTGGCACGATTATTATTTGCCATGCCCCTAAAATCAAAACCTGAATTGATGCCAAAGAATGCTCTTAAAAAGTCATGAAAAATTTAAAATCATGCTGTTATTTGGATCATAGAGCTTGTAAGGCAAACCAGATTCCCTGGCCACATAACCGGGAACTGCAATTCCAGAGTCAAACTGACCATAATCTACAAATGTCCTGCCATCGATTCTGACCTTCATTCCATCAATCGGTGCTTTTATGGGAATCACTGCTAAAACGTTCTTAAATTTTTCCTGAATGTCGGAAAAACCCAGTTTCGTTGCCAAATCACCGATATTTACTTCCAAATAATGTTCTCCGTTATCCAGAATATGGTCTTTGAATTTATCACCTAACAGCAACAAGATTTTTTTTAAATGATAGTTCATATTTTTACCTCCGGGTTTCATACCGTGTTAGTAGCATTTTTAAAAAAATAAGTTCTTTTCAAATAAAGTCAAAATTTCTGATGTGGCATACGGATGCCCGGCAATTTCGGACAACGTTTTCATGTCCGATTTTTTAAAGGTTGATAAGAATTCTTGCGGGAATGATACCCGGCATAGGCTTTTTGCCAGATTGGTGACATCTTGGTTTTCTTGACAGGGAAGCGGAAACCGAAATGACCACACAAGGGGCAGAAGGCTTCACGCTGATCGATCATTTGGTCGGTTTTTTCCGGAAGGGAAGTTCTTCCCATATGAAACCCAAAAATTCGGTCGATGGCGCCGGCAACAGCGCAGATATAATAACCTTGGGGAGTATATCCTATACCGCAGTCTTCAATGATGCGACACCCGCTGGAGAAATCCGAAAAGCGATATGCCAGGTTGTCTTCCGGTGCCAGGTTAAAAGGGCGGAACAGGTTTTCATTTCCTGTTTTGATCGTGGTTTTGATTTCTACAGGCGAGGGCAGTTTTGAAAGTATGGCATTGACTTTCCGACCATGACCGTTGCTACACACAACAAGCCGGGCATCGGGATTGTAAACGGATTGATACCGAAGAAGAATATCCACAATATGAAAAAAATCCGGGTGAAGTGTCGGTTCGCCCCCGAGGAGCCGGATTCTTTCCCAACGCATGTTTGTTGCGATACTTTGGGATACAAAGTTCTGGATTTGAGAGGGGCTTAATTCCGCCCTGCTCGGAGCCTGGGTGCAGGATCGGTTGCAATTGAAACACCTGAGGTTACATCGGTAAGTAATGTCAATCTCGATAAATTTTGTGCTTCTTTGGAACGGATGGCCCAAAAATGCAGTACAAAGACGCTGGGTGCGACAGAACTGATACATATCCAGCACAATGCGCTTAAGGGTGATGTTTCGATGACGTTTTAAGGGTTTCATAAAAGTTTTGATGATCTGATCAAATTTATATATCATTTTATCTCTTGATAATCAAATATGACTATTATAAATTTAATATCCATAATCTTTTTGCACAGGGATTGTTGTTGAAAAACCAAAAAATTGCCTATACTTTAACCAGAGAAAAAACCCGGCAACAGACCGGGTTTCTTGTCGCAGTTCCGGATGAGAATCTGACGACGGAATCGGCCCTAAGCCTTCTGACATCCCGGCCCATGGATGATTTCCTGCACCAGTACCTATTGAGGTGTATTGCCGGGATGACACCGGAAGTATCACGGCAGTTTTTAAGCCGGGAAAGATCAGCGGACAACCCGGTATATCAGGCGCTGGAGGCGGAATATCTGCTGCTGTCAAAAGGCAGGAAACACCTGAAAAAACGGTTTTCATTAAATACCATCCGCGAATTGAGCAACCACACGCCATTGATTTATCTGCGTTCCTTTATTGAGCCTGACCAGTCTCTTCATTGTCGTTGGACAGCTTTTTTCAGAGAAAATCTGCAACAGCACAAGATCCTGTTGCCGCCGGATCAAAATGATCTTCCGCCTCTGTCTTTTAAACCATCTCCTTTCAAATCAAAGATTACGTTAGCTGATCTGGCGGTTTCAGACTCTATGGACAGGATATCGAAACGGGCGGAAATTTCTCCCGATCGGACAGCAGCAATTGCTGCCGATCGGCTGGCGAAGGCCAGGATTGAACTGGGACAACTCATGCGCCATGAATCCAGCTTAAGTCCTATCGGCCTCTTGCGAACCTGGCGGTTTATCACTCACACTGACAACCACCGGAACCGCTTTTCGCTTTCCGGAGAGCAGACCAGTTATGGCAGAGGTCTGTCCCTGGACGCAGCTCAGGCTTCTTTGATGATGGAAATTGTAGAACGTTGTTCTGCTTTTGCCTCGGTGTCTGCCGGCGGCCTGGAAAATTGTCAAAATGACTATCCATTGCGTCTGGCATCATTCAGTGAATTAGTCCGCGAAATTACGGAAAACAACGGCTCAGACGCGTCGAATGTCCTTGACCCTTCCACCCTGGCTCTGGAAACAGCTTACCGGGATCAGCCTCTGTACTGGGTTTGCGGTGAAATGCCCGATCGGCGTAATGCCCGAAACCGTAACCGGCCGGTCTGGATTCCGGCTCAGTGCCTTTTTTTGTTCTGCAACCTGGATGAACCAGCGCTGTTTTCCGGTCTTGGTTCTACC
>JAGYNR010000079.1 GCA_018399715.1 Desulfobacterales bacterium
ACGAGCAGCTCAAAAAATTTGAAAGTAAGTAAATAGTGCCCGAACGAAAACCAGGATTTTTCGTTAAGATCAAGGAAGACTAAAGTTTTGATCACAGACATACATTGAGTATTTCAAGGATTATAATTTGAGTCTGACGCAGATATTGGCGAAAAAGACAGTTTTTGTTCAGGCACTATTTATAAAATTGTCGTGACAACATCGTTTTCTATTTTAAATCATAACGGGCAAAAACCGCGTTTAAAACCGTTTTCATTCCCTCCGTAGCATAGTCCCTTCGGCGAAAAACTGCCCTGCATACGTGTAAATGAAATGCATTCCTGCTTGATGGGTCCGTATGTCAAAAGTGGACCGGAGTGTCAATCATCATTTGGATTTTTCAACATACTAATGCCCATGCCTTGGCGGCGTGCCAACCAAAAATGAAACACTTGCATATTAAACAAAATGATCATAAATAGTGCCTGAACGAAAACTATCTTTTCCAGCCGGTTATGTTCGCATTCGGCAGGGATAACAAAACCATTGACAAAAATTAGAGCCCGTAGAACCGGGATAAATGGAAATGGTTTTTATAAATGTTGCTGATGTAAGGAGTCCGATGTCAAAAAAGAAAGCAAAAATGATAAAAGCCGTAGTAGCTGATGCTCAGGGAAAAATATTTGATCTGGATGGATATGCGGCGGTTGGTATGGCAGGGTCATGGAAGATTGTTTTGGACAGTGAAAATGCGATCTCAATGCCGTATGGCAGCGAAATGATGTTTCTTCCGGACCGCTATCCAATTGTCTATCATATTCGACGTAAACGCATAGAAACGCTTTATGAAAATCCATTTTTTCCGGGTGAGCCTGTTTTCCCAGTAGCTGTCTTCAATTCGCCGGGATATGTATTGGATAAAACATGTGCTTATGAAGAACATAAAAAAGAGACGGGATTTTTGCCGCTTTTTTCATACGGAGCGATAGGTTGGTATCAGGGAAAGTTCGTATCTTCTGCTGTTCGGGTGGAGTGGGAAAGAAGACAGGACCTTCGTCTGATGAAAGAGGAAAAAATCCTGGAAGGCATTCAGGCCATGCGTCGTGAAATGCCGGATAATCGTCTCAGAGAGCATCTGGAAAGATGTGCACTGGTTTACCGGTGTCCCGCCGGAAAAAATTTTTTTCTGAGGCGTTACGAGGCGCCTCTTCCGACTTCTACAACATGCAACGCCAGATGCTTAGGGTGTATATCATTTCAGTCCGGTTCGGGTATTCCTGCCAGTCAGAACCGGATTTCATTCAAGCCTTCGGCGGAAGAAATTGCTGAAGTGGCAATCGCTCATATCCGGAGAGTCAAAAAGGCGGTTGTTAGTTTCGGGCAGGGATGTGAGGGGGAGCCCTTGCTGGCTGCAGATGTGATGTTGCCGGCTGTCCGGATGATTCGCAGGCAAACTTCCGAGGGTACCATTCATATCAACACAAACGCCAGCAAGCCAGATGTTTTGGAAGGTTTGTTTGCCGCTGGTATAGACAGTATCAGGGTGAGTATGAACAGTGTGCAAAAAAAATGCTATGAAGCTTATTTCAGGCCGGTGAGTTATAGCTTCGAAGATGTTTTAAAAAGCATTGAAGTTGCTGAAAAATTTAACCGGTTTGTATCCATAAATTATCTCAATTGTCCCGGATTTACGGATTCTCCCGAAGAAATGGCAGTACTGTTTCAATTTTTAAAAGAAAATACGATCCATATGATTCAATGGCGCAACCTGAATTTTGATCCATCCAGATACTATAAAATCATGCAAAAAGTGTCACCGATGACCCAACCGATAGGGATGAAAAATCTTTTGCAAAAAATCCGGAACGACTTTCCACATATCCGGTTCGGGTATTTTAATCCACCGAAAGAAAAATTTTTTCAGTCTAAATTTTAATCAAATCATAATTTCGGGTTCCCAGTTGTATTTTTTCAGCATAAATGAGTTGGTGGGGCCAATCTACTTTGGGGTAAAGACTCTTGAATTTATCTTCTCCGGGACCAGTATTGGTTTTCAGGCAACATCCGGGCAAGACAGATTCCTGGTTGACCAAATCGACCGATGCCTGGTCAATAGCTACCGGGTCTGTAGATGCCACAACCCCGATATCTCTGACAATAGGGGCATCATTTAAGGGGAAACAATCACAGGCCGGTGAAACATTGGTAATAAAATTTACGAAAAGCGTTTTTCCCTGTTTGTTTTTGAGAACGCCCCTGGTATATTCAACCATGTTTTCCAGAAAAACGGGAATCGACTGATTCCATTGAATTTGAATAGCTCCGTTGGGGCAAAAGAGGATACATTCGCCACAGCCGATGCATTTTTCCGGATCAATGCGTGCTTTTTTATCGATAACCGATAGAGCTTTCTGAGAACAACGGGGAACACAATCGCCGCATCCTTTACATTTTTTTCGAACTACTTTTGGGCTGAGCGTTGAATGCTGAGCAAGTTTTCCTTTCCGCGAAGCACATCCCATCCCGAGATTTTTTATTGTCCCGCCGAATCCTGCTAATTCGTGTCCCTTAAAATGAGCAACGGACACAAGGACATCTGCATTCACAATCTCATTGGCAATGTGGGCTGTTTTAAACCGCGTAAGGTTTATGTCGACAGCGGTTTCGGATCGCCCCCTTAACCCGTCGGCGATCACCAACGGCGCATCGACCACCGAATAGGAAAATCCGTTGCAAAGAGCGGTTGTCAGATGATTGGGTGCATCGCTGCGGGTTCCGGAATAAAGTGTGTTGGCATCGGTTAGAAAAGGGATTGCTTCCAGGTTTTTGATACGTTCAACAATTTTTCGTATGTGCACCGGCCGGATAAAGGCAGTGTTTCCCAGTTCACCAAAATGCAACTTGATCGCTACCAAATCCCGCTTGTTGACAACGTTTGAGATTCCTGCGGTTTCCAAAAGCCTTCCGAGTTTAGCCTGAAAGTTTTCACGAAAGGTCGCTCTCATATCAATGAAATATACAGTGCTTTTCATAAATATTTCCTCAAAACTAGATTCATTTAAAAAATATTTTTTTTCAACGATCAAGAAAATAACGACTTGATGATACTCAAGTCAAGCGGTATACACGAAAAAGCTTTTGAAATCATATAAAAATTTTCGTTTGGGTTTTTCGAAAAGAAAAAGCAGCACCTGTGATATCCCAAAAACGGCATTAAAGGAAATTTCAATGGATTTAAATCAACAGATAGCTGTATTAAAGCAAATATATGCAGTTTATTCGGAGTTTATCAGCAGATTCACAATATTTTGTAAAAAATACTGTGACACCTGCTGCACCGGCAATGTCACCGGAACGACACTGGAGGGCTATTATTTATTGAAAAATATGGAAAAAGATCAACAATCGATTGTTCTGGAAAAATTTGCATCTCCTCCCAGTAAACGGTTTCAGCCAAAATTATCTTTTAACAGGATTGCAAAACAATGTGCCGATGGAGAAGATATCCAGGAGGCACCCGTTTCTATTTCCGGAAAATGTCCTGTTCTGTTGAATCACCAGTGTTTGGTTTATCCTTACCGGCCTTTTGGATGCCGGTGTATGGTATCTGCTAAACCGTGCAGCGAAACAGGCTATGCAGACATTGATCCTTTGATTTTCAGTGTAAACCATGCCTTCATGCAGTTGATTGAACATTTGGATGCAGGCGGACTTTCAGGAAATTTTAGCGATGTAGTGAATTTTCTTGCTATTGAAAAAAACCGGAAAGCCTATGAAAACCGGCTTCAATTGAATCACCGAATTTTAATTCCCAACATTTCCATTTCAGTTTTGATGGTGCCTCCTGAGCATAGGGGTCAGGTTGAAGCTTTGCTGAAACAGATTGGTTAGTGCCCGAATGAAAACTGGTTAATCGGCCGAGGAAATTGACAAGCCCAACAATCGTTCCGCATTTTTACCGCATATCAACTCCCGGTCTTTTCCGAATACGCCGGCTTCATCGAGTTCCTTAAAATATCTTGAGGGTTTTAGCAGCGGAAAATCAGTACCCAAAAGGATTTTATCACTGCCCATCAATTTTATGGCCGTCGGATAAATATCCGGGCGGTAAAGATACGGTGAAGCAGCGGTATCAAAATAAACATTGGTCAGCGTTTCTTTGACTTTTTTTTTCAGTAGATTATAAAAGAAAATACCGCCTCCCCAGTGAGCCAGGACAATTGTATTATCCGGAAAGCGGGCGGCCAGATTATAGATTTGGCCCAGCGTAATTGGGGTTTTACCCGGATACATATGACCTACCGGTTCATTGGTATGGATCAGGATCGGATAATCTTTTTCCCGGCAGATTTCCATAATCGGGACTAACTGATCCAGACACTGTTCATCAATGCCCGACTCATAGAACGCCAGTTCACCAATACCGCTTAAGCCAGCTTCGAGACATCGCAAAGCCTCCTTTGCGACGTCATTTGCGGACAGGTCGAAACAGGCAAAGCCAATAAGGCGATTGGGATATCTTGCGACGGCATCCAAAATAAAATCATTTTGCATTTTGAAAATATCCGGATTTCTCCAGGGAAAACCAAATACTACGGATATATCAACTCCCTGCTCATCCATCACCCGGACAATGTCATCAGCACCGACTAGTCTGGATTTGGGAGGTTCATAAAGAAGTTTAAAAGCCGGCTCACCGTCAAAATAATTGTGGCGGTTGTCCCGTACAGCTTTGGGGCAAATGTGGGTATGAAAATCAATAATCATATGACAAATCCTATTGGTATATAGTTGATAAACGTAAATAGTGCCTGAACTAAAAATTTTAGTTTTCGTTCAAGCTCTGTTTACAATAAAATGCTATCAGCCGGGAGGCAAGAAAAAAATGAAATTTGATCAGCAATAGGTTAAATAAAGATCAGCAATTAACATCGCTAAAACTTGACTAAATTTCATATTTTTATCAAAATAATATATTAATTGTTGGCCCGGGCTGTTTCTATTTAGTCCCTGAACGAAAACTGTCTTTTTCGCTAATATCTGCGTCAGACTCAAATTTTAATCCTCGAAATACTCAATGTATGCCTGTGGTTAAAATTTTCGTCTTCCTTGATCTTAACGAAAAATCCTGGTTTTCGTTCGGGCATTATTTAATAAAACAAAAAGAGCGCTATTATGTATTTTGAAAAAGCAGGAAAAGAAAATACCGAACAAACTCTGGTACTTGCCTGTAAAAGAGGCAAAGAACTGGGAATCAACGAAATGCTTGTCGCAACGACGAGTGGATATACTGCATACAAAGCACTTGATATCTGTGAAGATTTCAATATCACAGCAGTTACCTATCATTGCGGATTCAAAGAGCCCTTTAAAACGGAAATGTCGTCTGATGTTCGTAAAGACCTCGAAAAAGAGAATATAAAAGTAGTTATTGCTTCCCATGCGCTTTCGGGAGTTGAAAGATCTATCTGGAAAACATATGGTGGAAGTTATCCGGTACTTTTGATAGCCGATACATTAAGGCTTTTCGGACAAGGGACCAAAGTGGCAGTTGAAATTTCTATCATGGCAGCCGATGCCGGCATGCTCACCGGAAATGATATTATTTCTATCGGAGGTACTTCAAGGGGCGCGGATACCGCGCTGGTACTGAAACCTGCATGCCAGTCAAATTTGTTCGATGTAAAGATTCGTGAAATTATCTGTAAACCCCGGATTTTTTAAGTTCTCGGTGGTTAGGGACCCGGTACGATTATTTTTTGCCGGGTCCTTAGCTCGTTTATTGGGAACAAAAATGTCAGAAAAAAAGGCTATATGTTTCTTTCCTGGCAGCGTCACGTAGTGTTGGTTTCACCCGAGGTTCATTGGAATACCGGGAATATCGGGCGTACTTGTCTTGGTGCCCAGGCCTATCTTCATTTAATAAAACCCTTGGGATTTTCACTGGACAGTAAACACCTCAAGCGGGCGGGACTTGATTATTGGAAGAATGTCAGATTATTTGTCTGGGATACTTTTGAACAATTCATGGAGAAAATGGCACCGGCCAGGGAAGAGGTTGCTGTTTTTTCCAAAAACGGGAAAAAACCTTTCTGGAATATGCCTTCTCCCAACAAATTGTTTCTTATCTTCGGTTCAGAAACAAAAGGTCTTTCGAACAATATTTTGAAACAATTCGAAGAATTGGTTTTTCATATTCCCATATCTTCGGAGATTCGGTGCTTAAACCTTTCAACGGCAGTAGGAATTGTGCTTTACGAAAGCATCCGACGCTTTCGCCCGGAAAATAAATGGATGAAAATTTAAAGAGTCGGTACAATGATTTCTTGCGGTGTCCCTTCAACGCCGGAAAATGTCTATATTTCTTGAAGGAACTTTATGATTCAAGCACCAAAGGTGTAACTTCTTGCAAAGGCTTTATTGCCTGGCAACGATGACCCCCCAGCCTTGATTGGTTTTTTTATCAATGATATGCCAATTCCCGGCAGTCATTTTTTCGGTTATCTGTATCATATTGTTTTCGATGATACCTGAAGCAATGAAGATTCCTTCATAGTGAAGATTTTTCGGGATATCGTCCAAAAGCCGAAGGATCACTTCCGATAAAATGTTGGCAGCAATCATATCAAATTTTTCCCGGATACATTCCACCAGATTGCCGGTTATCAGACTAAATTTGGAGGGGGCGATTTTATTGAGGTTTAAATTTTTTTGGGCTACATTAACGGCGGTTTCATCCTGGTCGATACCAAGGACTCTGGATGCACCAAGTTTTTCGGCAGCCAGCATTAAAATCCCTGAACCGGTTCCCACATCTAAAAAGCTGTCAGATGGCTTCAGATATTTTTCCAGCATTTGAACACATAATGCGGTAGTCGGATGTGTTCCGGTTCCAAAGGCCATACCGGGATCAATTTCCAGTATGATTTCATCAGTAGTTGCATTATATTTTTCCCAAGATGGCTTTACCACAATTTTTTGCCCGATTTTTACGGGATGGAAATATTGTTTCCAACAATGAGCCCAATCTTGTTCATCTATTTGATGAAATTCAAGACGATAGCAAAAATTATTTCGCTGTTCCAAGGTTTTCAGATTTTTTCTCAATATTCTGCATCGTTTTTCAATCAAATCGTTTACCGGAAAATAACCGGAAACTGCGTGGTACTGAGCAGGTTTAATTGCATCATCCCCCCAACCCTCTTCAGGTTCTATATCCGGTTCATCAATAACGACGCCTTTGGTACCCATTTCGTTAAAAATGCTTGAGATTGACTCTGTATCCCAACCCGGATGATCTGATTCAAAAAGAACCTTTGCCTGAAGCCATTTCATCAGCTTTTTCCCTTTTTGGACAATACCGTTTGCCTTGCCAGGTATCTTGTATTTCCAATGTTTTTCGGATTAAATTTAGATTTTTAGTCTTGTTTAATGCCCAAAGCGGAGCCACCAGTTCCCCGGGGTGCGGATCTCCGGTAAGGCGTTGAATTACCATATTAGAAGGAAGCCTTTCGAGAAAATCACAAACCATTTCGACATACGCCTTCTGAGTCAAACACCGGTAACGTCCTTGTAAATATAAAGATTCAAGGCAGGTTCCTTTGATAACATACAGAAGATGCAATTTGATACCATCAATGCCTATCTTTGAAATAACCTCTGCTGTTTCCATCATATCTTGCCGTGTTTCACCAGGAAGTCCCAGGATAACATGCGCACAGGTTAATATGTTCCTCCCATGGGTCATTTCAATGGCCTTTTTGAAACAATTAAAATCATGACCGCGGTTAATAAGTTTCAGCGTTTTGTCATGAATTGACTGAAGCCCATATTCTATCCAGATCAAACGGGTTTGGGCATAAAAGGAAAGCAAGTCAAGAATGGATTCATCAATACAGTCCGGCCGGGTGCCGATCGATAATCCAATAATGTCTTCAACTGAAAGAGCCTCATTATAAAGGCTTTCTAATTTTTCCAATGGAGCATAGGTATTGGTAAAAGATTGAAAATAAGCAATAAATTTTTTAGCTTTGTAGCGTCTTGATAAGAAAGCTTTTGCTTTCAAAAGTTGATCTTTAACCGACACTCCTTGTTGAAATGCACCGGTTCCCGATCCCCTTTCATTGCAGAAAATACAACCGTTTTTTGAAATTGTCCCGTCTCTGTTCGGACAATTCAATCCTGCATCGACAGAAATTTTCTGTACCCTGCAACCAAATATTTCTCTGAAATAACTATTTAAATCTCTATAGCGGTTCAATTTTTATCTTTTTAATGATTTAGTCGGCAAAAAAGGTTTTTCAAATTTTTATCAACTTTAACCTTCATACCAAAGAAAAATTAAGGTGTGTACAAAATTTTTCAATAGTTATATAATATAAGTTTAATTAAAAATTCTAATTAATCATACATAGTGTCCGAACGAAAACCAAGGGGTTTCGTTCAGGCACTACATATATCAATAAATGGAGTTATACAGCAAATTGGCTTTTTATAAAAAAGCTTATGATATTATTGTGGTTGGAGCCGGTCATGCCGGGTGTGAAGCGGCGCTGTCAGGCGCACGAATGGGGTGCAGTGTGCTGTTAATCGCCATTGATTTGGATAAAATTGCGGCTATGCCGTGTAGTCCGTCAATAGGCGGAATGGCGAAAGGCCAGTTGGTTAAAGAAATTGATGCCCTTGGTGGCGAAATGGCAAAAGTTACAGATCAAACAGCAATCCAATATCGAACCCTGAATACCAAAAAAGGTCCTGCGGTACATTCCACTCGTACCCAGAATGACAAAATTCGTTACCATATCCTAATGAAAAAGGTCCTGGAACATCAGGCCGGTCTAGAACTCAAGCAGACACTGGTTGAGCGGTTGATTGTTGAAAACGGACAGGTTACCGGAATCGAGGACTATACCGGATTCGGTTATCTCGCCAAAGCTGTCATATTGGCAACGGGTACTTTCCTAAGCGGGCTGGTGCATATCGGGTTTAAAGCTATAAAAGCCGGTAGAGCCGGAGAGTTTGCTTCTTATGGTCTTCCGGAAAATCTTCGTCAGCTTGGATTTCAAATGGGGCGAATGAAAACCGGTACACCCCCTCGGTTGAAAAGATCCAGTATTGATTTTACCCGGTTCACGCGGCAGGAATCCGAGCCGGAATGTATCCCCTTTTCATTTTTAACGACGGATAAAAACAAGATGCCTCAGCTTTCCAGTTATCTTGGACATACCAGTCAAAGAAGCCATGAAATTGTTCGAAATAATTTAAAATTTTCTGCGCTTTACGGTGGGCCTATAAAAGGGATTCCAGCCAGGTATTGTCCGTCGTTGGAAGATAAGATCGTTCGTTTTGCGGATAAGGATCGCCATCAGATTATTTTGCAGCCGGAAGGGGTGGATACAGAGGAAATTTATGCCAGTGGTCTGGGAAACAGTCTGCCGCTCGATATCCAGTTTCAACTTGTGCGGTCAGTTTCCGGATTGGAAAATGCTGAAATTATGAGACCTGCTTATGCGATTGAATATGATTATGTGGATCCCGTTCAGCTAAAAAATACACTCGAGACCAAAAAAGTGTCCGGTTTGTATTTAGCCGGGCAAATTAACGGCACGTCAGGTTACGAGGAAGCTGCTGCACAAGGATTATGGGCGGGTATAAATGCTGCCTGCAAGATACAGAAAAGACCTCCTTTTATTCCGGATCGTTCGCAGGCGTACATGGCGGTAATGGTAGATGACCTGATTACCAGGGGGACCAGGGAACCATACCGGATGTTCACCTCCAGAGCTGAATATCGTCTCCTTTTAAGGGAGGATAACGCAGATCTCAGATTGATGGAAACCGGAAACAAGTTAGGGTTGGTCAGCGAACACAATGCAACGGCCATGAAAGACCGAAAACGCCAGATTAGCCAAGAAATTCATAGGATTAAAAAATCTGTCATCAAACCTACTCCCGGGCTGAATAAATATCTTGAGAGCAAGGGAACTGCACCCGTTAATACAGGTGTCTTTTTGGATCAGTTAATTAAACGGGCAGAGCTTGATTATAGTATTGTAGATATTTTTGATAAATCTCCGGATACAATTACCCCGAAAGTTGCCCGGCAGGTGGAAATTGAAATTAAATATGAGGGCTATATTTTACGACAGCTTAGAGAAATACAGCGGTTTAAAGATTTGGAACAGGCAAAAATTGCAGAAGATTTTAATTACAGCTCTGTGCATGGGTTATCCAACGAATTGAAAGAAAAACTTACAGCGATAAAACCTGCTTCTCTTGGACAGGCCAGTCGGATCGACGGCATGACACCGGCAGCCATTACGGCGCTTATGGTAGCGCTAAAAGTGATTGCCGGCAAAAAAAATCACACAAATGCGTGAATATTTTTATTTCAGGTTAAAGAATATTTAGTGTTCGAACGAAAACCAGGATTTTTCGTTAAGATCAAGAAAGACGAAAATTTTAACCACAGGCATACATTGAGTATTTCGAGAATTAAAATTTGAGTCTGACGCAGATATTGGCGAAAAAGACAGTTTTCGTTCAGGCACTATTTAGAAAGACAAGGAACATCTGAGAATGCAAGAAAAAGATTACTATAAAATCCTGGGGGTAAATAAAAATGCCTCTATAAATGATATAAAAAAGGCTTATCGCAAACTGGCAATGAAATATCATCCGGATCATACGAAAGGAGACAAAAAA
>JAGYNR010000008.1 GCA_018399715.1 Desulfobacterales bacterium
TTCTGTTTGGCAAAACAGTACCCAAAAGCCTTGTCTTCTCTGCGACGGGGATTTTATATACTGGCAAACAGCGGAATCTTTCTTTTTTAGAAGTGTTTTACATAGGGCCCGAACGAAAATCAGGATTTTTCGTTAAGATCAAGAAAAACGAAAATTTTAACCACAGACATACATTGAGTATTTCGAGGATTAAATTTTAGTCTGACACAGATATTGGCGAAAAAGACAGTTTTCGTTCAGGCACTACATAACCATTTTCCATGGATGAGTCACTGCATCCATTACCGCAGTTGCCTCAAATCCGCAGTGAACCATACAGTTTATACAGCGAGGATCTCTGCCAAGCCCATATCGGTGCCATTGGGTTGTATTCATGAGTTCTTTGTATGTAGCTGCGTAACCGTCATTAATGAGATAACACGGGCGTTGCCACCCAAAAATATTACGGGTTGGATTACCCCAGGGGGTACATTCATAATGGCGGCGGCCTGCTAAAAAATCCAGGTAAAAACGGCTGTGGTTAAATCGCCATTTTTTGGTACGTCCGATGTTAAAAAGTTTTTGAAATAATATCGTTGTTTTTTTTCGATCCAGAAAGTTTTCCTGGTCGGGAGCATCGGGATAGCAGAATCCTGGGGCGACAGTCATTCCCTCGACCCCCAGAGATGTCAGAAAATCAAACAAAGCAGCAGCATTTTCAGGTGTCTCATCAGCATATAGGGTCGTATTGGTTGTCACCCGAAAACCATTGTCGATCAGAAGCCGGATAGTATTTACCGCCCGCTGAAATACACCCCCGCGACCAACCATGGTATCATGACGTTTTTCCAATCCATCGATATGAATATTGAACGCCAGATAACGTGATGGTTGAAACTCATGGAGTTTATCGGCTGCCAGCAAAGCGTTGGTACACAGGTAAACAAATTTTTGATTGTCCACAAGTTTTTGAACAATGTGCGAAATTTCCGGGTGAAGCAACGGCTCACCCCCGGCAACGGATACGACCGGGGCAGGACACGCTTTTGCGGCGCGTAAACAGTCTTCCACACTTAACCGGCGATTTAATATTTCCTCTGGATAAGCGATTTTACCACATCCCCGACAGCGCAGATTACACCGAAACAAGGGTTCGATCATCAATACGAGCGGAAATCGCTGATGCCCCAGCAATAATTGCCTCATGATATAAAATCCGATACTGGCTTTTTGTACAGCAGGTATTCCCATACGTCCTAACCTCATAAATGAAAACAATTCGCAGACCCGCATTTTTGTAATGTATCCACAGGGTCTGACGAGGGTAAATTTCTTGAAAAAAAATTAAACAAAACTTTCAATAACAGGTTGCTGCGCAACGTCAGGTTAGTAGTTACAATAACGGTTTTGGTAGTTTTCCGTGAAACTTTGACATCGCCGCCGCTTTGATAATCTGGTTTTTTCTGTATATTGCTCAGGGTGCATACGGCCATGCCGATAGCCCATAAACAAAACTTTCGAATTCCGGCTTCGTGCCGGGGAATCATCAGAGTGTATGTTAAGGCATTTTTTAAATGAGCACCGGTAATGCCGATCAATTCTGCGATTCCTTTGCCAAAAGCCATCTCGTATGACCGATTCGAAAGCCGGGAAAGATTATAGCCGTGTTTTTCAAAGATATCTCTTGGAAGCCAACAGGAGCCGCTTTGGTAGTCATCCCAAAGGTCTTTGAGTATATTAGTCATTTGCAGACCTTTTCCGAAAGAAGGAGCCAGTGTGTACAATTGTTTTCGATAATTTGATATTTCCGATGAATATTCACAAAACAGATCGGTTAACATTTCTCCCACCACCCCGGCTACGTAGTAACAATAGCGGTCAAGATAAGTAATATCTTTTAATCCGCGGCAGCTTTTTGACTGTTGAAATTGAAGCATTCCGGCGGACATTATTTTTATACAACGGCTTAGAATCATTTGTTTTTGAGGTTTTAAGCGAAAAAAAGCATCAATGACAAAAGAACAATTTTTGATAAGCTCTTTTTCAGCCGGCAGTGTATTTTCACTGAGCAACGGGAAAAGTCGTTTCGCAAAAAGATCAGCAGTTGCATTACCATTTACTACATCTACAAATTCCTTAAAAAAATGCCGCTGCTGAGCGACAGAAAGACTTTTTTCATCTTCGATTGTATCAACAATACGACACAGCAGATAGCCGATACTAGTTGTATGGCTTAGTTCCGGAGGCAAACAGGGAATAGTTAAGGCAAAAGAACGGGAAACCCGCTGAAGAATTTGCTGGTTGTAATTATCCGGATGGTTCTGGAATTCTCCTGAAATCATTCCCGTCCCCTCTCTTCCATTTGATCAACAGCAAACAAAATCTTCTCTCTTGCCATTTCGAAAAAAAGGAATTAAATCGACTACAATACGTTCATTATCCATCAAGAATACCTCCACTCATTTTTTGGATATAAATAGCAAACTTTGTAGCCATAAATTATTATTTAGTGCCTGAACGAAAACTGTCTTTTTTGCCAATATCTGCGTCAGACTCAAATTTTAATCCTCGAAATACTCAATGTATGTCTGTGGTTAAAATTTTCATCTTCCTTGATCTTAACGAAAAATCATAGTTTTCATTCGGTCACTATTTAAATATAAATCATTTACAATGTCAATGTTAATCCAAGTGGAAACGGGTGCTTAAGGAATCCTGGCAAGCTGCCGGTTTAGAAATACGGCAGAAATAATTGTACC
Organism: Desulfobacterales bacterium; assembly: GCA_018399715.1. Taxonomy (GTDB): domain Bacteria; phylum Desulfobacterota; class Desulfobacteria; order Desulfobacterales; family SKZT01; genus M55B149. The sequence goes on from JAGYNR010000008.1 coordinate 2,739, forward strand.
GGATTGCACAGAATTTTTGGTTTGTCTACAAAAAACTTCTTGAAAAATCTGTTTCAAAAATCTATATATCCGCGAGTAACAAAACTTGAACTTGAAATACCAATAGCGCCTGTTTGACCGGGATTATGACCTGCAACACTGCCGGCAGCCTGCATTGAGGCAACTATTGACATTGACTATGTTGAAAGGATTATGCCACATGCAACTTCCGGCACCATCTGAATTTATGGGACGAATACTGCCCCGGCTGCTGGCCCGTTATTATGTGGATTACCTGGCTGAAGACTGCTGTATTGAATATTTTTTGCAGAAGAAAAAAACAGGAGAAGAAATTTCGCAGAACCTGATGATTTCCCTGAACTGTTTTGCCAGGCGAATCGAAGTTGTCCGTTTTTATCCGGAACTCAATAAGCAGCCGAATACGAAATATTTCTCAGCCGCATGCTTCTATCTGCTGGTTCATCATTTTGCTCAATATTTTGGTGTGACAAACCAGTATCAGGTTTTTGTCTGCACTCAACCGGAAATCTTTAGCCGGTTTTACAAACAGTTGCTGGATTTTAACTTTCATCCAAAAATTCATATTGCCAATACCATTGAACTGGTTTCCGACTATACCGCAACTGATATCGACACCACGATGATTACAGGACATCAGCCCCGATGCGATACGATGAACGGTTTAATAAAAGAATGTAAATGTGGTCATGATCAATTATGATTCCTCAAAACGAATATTGGTAACCGGCGGGGCTGGTTTTCTCGGCTCACATCTGTGTGAAAAACTGCTGTCGGACGGACATGAAGTTATCTGTGTGGACAATTTTTATACTGGCCGCAAGTCAAATATTATTCATCTTTTAAAAAATCCATATTTTGAAGTAATTCGTCATGATATATGTTTTCCGTTATATGTTGAAGTAGATGAAATCTACAATCTGGCTTGCCCGGCTTCACCGGTTCATTATCAGTCTGATGCAGTTCAAACCACAAAGACCTCTGTCCATGGAAGCATAAACATGCTGGGGCTTGCCAAGCGTTTGAAAATTAGGATATTGCAGGCATCTACGTCCGAAGTGTATGGTAACCCGGAAGTTCATCCTCAGAAAGAGGATTATTGGGGTAATGTTAATCCAATTGGCCGCAGATCCTGTTATGATGAGGGAAAACGCTGTGCGGAAACGTTGTTTTTTGATTATTATCATCAAAACGGCCTTCAAGTTAAAGTTGCCAGAATATTTAATACCTATGGTCCCCGCATGTACCCGAACGATGGCCGGGTAGTCAGCAACTTTATTGTTCAGGCATTGAAGAATCAAAATATTACAATATATGGAGACGGGCGCCAGACCCGAAGTTTTTGTTATGTGGATGATTTAATTGATGGCCTGATCCGTTTGATGAGTTCACCGGATGATTTTACAGGCCCTGTCAATCTGGGGAATCCAAATGAAATATCCATACGCCAGTTGGCTGAAAAAATTCTTGACATAACGGAGTCTGACTCAACAATTGATTTTGCGCCGTTGCCGACCGATGACCCCGTCAGAAGAAAACCTGACATTACATTGGCTGAAAACAGCCTTCGGTGGCACCCTAAAATCAGTTTGTTTGAGGGGCTTCAAAAGACCGTTGACTATTTTAGATCACTGTTTAAGGGACGCGACAAGAAATAATCATGCTGCATCCTAAAAATGTTTTTATTAAGATCGATTAGACCGGGAATATTTAAATGGCACAAAAGACATTTTTCTGCAAACTGGCTCAACAAAAAGTTACCATTCTACTCAATATTTGGGAGGACGAATATACAGGGCTGGAATCCTTAAAATCAGTTAAATGTTCACAGCAGCATAACTGCCCCCATTTCACCCGCAAAGATCTTTGTCCGCCGATCAAAAAGATTAAACAATATTATTTGTCAAAAATCTGAACCAACTATATTAAAAATAATATTTTCAAGAATATTTTCAGCAGCTATCAGTTCATTGTGTGACGAAAAGCAGGAGCATAGTTCATAAAAGATGGGAGCAAACAGAGATGTGTTTGCAAAAGTTTCATTTCCGTTCAGATGTGGCTTAGAATACAGCTTGTCCTTAAAAAAATAATTTGCTTCGGGTATTTCCTGACTCCGAAAAGGCCAGTTCAATTTTAGCTTAAGAAATTCCTGAACCGCAGCAACCCGCCGGTGATGGGTCAAAATATCCTCTTTTTTGAGAGGATGTCCCATTTTTTGCGCTATCAGGGAAAAAAATGCATTCAAAAGCTTATCTTCGGTGATAATCAGCCCATACAGATACCAGTCGTCCACTACTTCTCTGACAATTTCTTTGTAAACCATGGGAACCTGATAGTGAGTAGGACAAAAATAGCTCCTGCAGGCCATTCCGCCATAATAACTGATACCCCTGAAATCAATGCCGTTATTTTTCAAATTCAAAGGATGAAGAAGACATCCAACCCGGGAATTCGACGAATCGATAAACCCGATAAACGGGCAATGGTGAAATTCAGGATAGGGACGTTGCTGGTTTTCATGAGCCTCGACTGCTGTTTTGAAGGCCAGGATTGAATCCATATCTCTTGGAATATCCGCAAAAAGAACCGTCCTTTGGATCAGTAATGATTCCAACGCGTTTCTGGAAGCGTCAGCAACATTGTAAAGTCCGCAGCAGGCGCCGCAGGAAACATTTTCTTTTACCTGGCAAAGATACACACTGCCGGGCGTATGGTCATCTAATTGCTTATTTGGGGCCACTGATATTCTCATTTTGGGTAAATGTGTTATCAAAAATGTACAATAACTTAAGTGTTTGTTCACTGATTTTTAAACAGGCATTGTTAATGCCGTAAAATAAAATACTCAGCCGGGTTTTTGAAACGCCGGTGCTTATTCTTTCAATCTGGTTATGATCATATGCTTCGAGAAGTGTTTTCAGATGTGTGTGATGAGTAGCAACCTCACGATATAAAAAAGGTTTCCGGTCTTTCATGATTTTTGAAGTTTCCGAGAGCAGCGCCTCAATACATTTTCGGATATGCTGAAGTTCTTTTTTCTGTTCCGGTAAGAGCTCCGAATGCTGGTTGGAAACATGTACATGGCATCTGAGAATTAAATCTCGCGTACTTTCCGCAATCTCTTGTAACGCATAAACTACATAAGAGTAGTTGTCAGCACGTTTGGCGTCTCTTCGCCCCAGCAATCGCAATGTTTTGAAAATATTGGCGACAATTATATTTGACCATTTCTGGATATTGCTGGTTTCCCGGCGAAGTTGTTTTAAAAGTTTGCGGTTTTCGGTGAGAATACCCTCAAAACAGGCATCAAGAGATGCCATCACAGCGGTAAGGTAATGACCGCTGTTTTCAAATGAAGTACGGATGGCGAATTCGGCATCGGTTACCCGTTTCAAATCCAGAAGTTCCAAATCTCTGGCGACCTTTGCCCGTTTTCCGTGAATGCTGAAATTGCGAATGGTTGCCAATGCAACCATCACAATTAGGGCAGCAATACCGACACCATTAAAGTAATAAATTACAAGCGCACAGGACAGCGATAGGGTAAAAGCCATGAAAGCAGTAAAAAACCAACCGCCGATAACCGTAAGAACACCGGTTATCCGATAGACAGCACTTTCGAGACCCCATGCCTGGTCAGCAAGAGACGTCCCCATTGCGACCATAAACGTGACATAAGTGGTAGACAAGGGTAGTTTCATGCTGGTTGCCCATGAGACAAGGGCACTGGCCACCATAAGATTTACGCTTGCCCGCAGAAGGTCGAACTCGGGAATTTTTCCGTCAAATCCGGTGGCCGGCCGATATCCTTCGGCGTTGAGACGCTTTTGGACCCAGTATTTTAACCATTTCGGAAATAATTTGCCGATTGTTTGAGACATCCTCAGTACCATCCGCAACAAAATTCTTGACAGATGTGTAGAATCAAACCGCTCGATGCCTTCCTTTTGACGGCCCAAACTCACCTCGGTTTGAGTGACGGTTCGTGCTTTTTGGGATAACCACAAAGTACCCACCATTATGGCGCCTGCCGCAAGGAGAAAAAGCGTGTTGGTGTGAACAGACTCCTGAAGAGCTGCCATTGAGACTGTCAACGGATTATCACTGAATTTTGATATCGTATAGGCGTGAAAAGCGGCCAGCGGAACGCCGATAAAATTGACAAGGTCATTGGCCGCAAATGACATGGCAAGCGCAAAGGTACCTGCCAGCACAACAAATTTTAATATATTGAAATGTGTCAATAATAATATCAACTGAAAAAGGATGGCAAAAAAAGCGAACCCGCCGCCAAGTAAAGTCCAGGTATGGGTTTTTATCCATGCCACGGTAAAGGCGCCCATAAATGAAGCACCTTTAGCGCCTTTAATAAGAACAAAGTAGGTGATCATGCTAAGTGCAAGTCCACCCCATATGGCGCCATAGCGTTTAAGACGGGTTTCAAAATGGAATGTAAAAATCAACCGGGTGACAAACTGTGCCGCCGCCCCGCAGATAAAAGCGATCCCAACGGACAGCAGTATTCCTGAAATAATAGCCAGGGCCTTACCGGTATTGATATATTCAGCCAGGCTCAACACACCCTGGTTGTCTTGAAAAATTTTCACCACAGATATGGCAATAGCGGCTCCTAAAAGCTCGAAAACAATTGAGACGGTTGTAGAGGTAGGAAGCCCGAAAGTACTAAATAAGTCCAGCAGCAAAACATCGGTGATCATCACCGCCAGAAAAATTGTAATCAGTTCCGGCATCAGAAAAAAGCGCGGATGAAAAATCCCCTTACGGGCAACTTCCATCATACCACTCGAAAATGTCACTCCTGCCAGAATTCCCAGGCTTGCCACTATCATAATGATCCATCGCGGGGCAACCCTGGACCCTATAGATGAATTTAAGAAGTTTACTGCATCATTGCTGACGCCAACCATCAAATCCAAAATGGCGAAGACAAAAAGAATTCCAATGGCAAAAATATAAATTTCCATGCACTCCCCTGCTGAAATACGTTTTTTTCAAAACTGTTCATTGTTTTTTATATTCAATTTCCGGTAACCTGCAAGCGCAAATGTTAGAAAAAAATTAGGGCGGCATCTTCATGGTGTCTGCAGCAAACTTGAAAACCGCTCAGTTTAGTCCAAATAAAAATAATTTTAAAAAGTCGTCGCTTTCTGCTATAAACAACATTTTAAATAATATCAATCCTGCGAGCAAAGACTGACCAAATAACAGGGGGTAACAAAAAAACAGCAAATGTGTGGAATTGTAGGATATTTTGGAGGGGCAGCCAACAGTCTTACCAGGGTACTAACGGCAATGTCGGCTATTATTTACCGGGCACCGGACAGTACAGGCATCGGGATCTTTGGGGATGAAAATGAGCCTTTGAGAGCCAGAAAATCTGTCGGGTCCGTCATTCAACTGTCCGACATATTGCTGAAAAACCCGCTTTACCCTAACGCTGCCAGGGAGCTGGTCGGTTTTTTTGATTCTGCAGGAAATGTTCTTTCCCTGGAAGACCGCCAGTTAAAACTTTTTTTATTTGAAAAATTGCCATTAGATTATTATACTTCATTAACCGATGAAGAAAATCCATATCCTACCTTTAATGAACTCATGGATACTTCATTTTACCAAAGTATATCTCCGGGGTGGCCGGGACGTCCGGAGCCGCTTCCAAGCTTTGTCATAAAATGCCGAAATGATCTTTATGAATGTGTTTTAAAACTGATTGAAAATTATGATCTTTCTCCACTGGTAATTCAGTCCCTGATTAGAAAATCTTTGAGTAAGACTTTGGAAAAAAGGCAGCAGGAAGGTTCTCTCCAGGTAGATCCCCAGTCGGTTCTGTACACATTTGACCAGCTTTTTGAAAAGGCCCTGCGGGAGGAGATGGTTCCCCAGTCAGAGGAGCTTGATCCGGATAGTCCACAGATAGAAACAGATGTCGAAGGTCATCTTTGGCGATTTCTCCGGAATACGACAATTAAAATACCCATGGACTATGATCCGGATGGGGTCCGCGGTATTTTTCGGTTGTTGGATTCAGTGCTGATGACCCAGCTACCGCTAAACCCTCGTCTTAGAGAGGATTTGCAGCAGTACATGGAAATATTGTGGCCGCATGCCCGGGAAATTTATCCTATCGACTGGCGGACATTGTACTGGGCTGAAAAGGGTACCAATGTTTATGGATGGGCAGCCGCTACTGCCATGACCTACCTGGAAAAAAATGTCCTATCGGTTTCGGATCAATCTGCAATTTCAGATAGCGACGCCATGATGGGGCATTATTTTGTTCCGGGAAGAACAAATGCGGTGCATTTGTCTGCATTAATTCCTCCGATTTTGTCTCAGGGCCGATGGGCACTACAATCGGCTGTAACAGTCGAAAACGCACATCCTTTTTTCGATGACCAGCTCCGGAGAATGGTTGTTTTAAATGGGCAGTTCAACGGACAAGTTGAGGCGGACATTCGACAATTTCTGGAAAATGTGGGCGGATTTTCTTTTCGCAGCCAAAATTCTTCGGAATATTTTGCGCTGTTGTGGGGGTACTATTTCGATTTGCTCCATGAGGAAAAACAGCGCTATTTTTCTATTCGGTCCCAAATTGAAAAAGGACTGGAAGGTTACAGTATCGGCAGTCAATCCATTGATTACCAGGTTTTTCACAAGATTAAGGATAAATCTTCCGAGCAGGTTGATGAACTGGCGTTTATCGAAGCTGCCCGGCATATGGTACAAGGCGGCGGTCAGATCGCCGTTGCAGGACTGGGTCTTCTTTCACCGCATCGCATGTTGGTGGCCAGTCACAACCGGCCGGTATTTATTGTCCGTCGGGTCAAAACCGACGAGTACATGGTGGTCTCAGATATTAATGCCGCCATGGGGCTGTTTCCCCAAAAGATGATTCATCGAATCAGCCACCACCTGAACCTCAAAAAGGCACAACATTTGGACAAAATGATGAGACTTAGAAATAAAGGGGTCTCACAAGATGTCACAAATGGTGAAATTAAAACTTATTATGAGAAAGAAAAAGTTCTATTAAGCGAATTTTCCGTAGAGGTTTATCCTCTAGAGGGAAAAGAAATAATGGCCAGTATTGTTGCTTCTATCGATAATTCCTCGGTGAAAAGGAAAATTACCATTACGGATTTCAATGGAAATCCGATACCGGAAATCGAACCTTTTACAACGGTATTAAGACCACCTCAGATTCAAAAGGATTTTTATACGTCTTTTTACGAAACCCATTTAAAAGAAATTCCCGATCGGCTCCGGGATATTCTTAACTTTTATGTTCAGGAATCCAACCATATTCCAGACTTTAATCTCAAAAAAGGATTTTTGCGAAGACGGTTTGGCGAAAAATTCGGCGGATTGAAACGAATTATCATCAGCGGTATGGGAAGTGCTTACAATATGAGCTTTGCCGCCCGTCAGTTTATCGAAGCTTCCGTCCCAAAGGTGGAAGTACTGACCATGAAACCGGTGGATGTAGAAAACCCCATGAATGTCATTTGTCCGGAAAAAGACCTGGTGGTTTTGCTGAGCTGGTCCGGTACCACTGCTGAAATTGTACAGTTTGCCAGCTTACTAAAATCTTACAATGTGGCAATGGTCGTAATTACTGAAAAGTTTTTTTCGGACCTAGGGCTGATTGCTGAAAAAAGCGGTGGGGCCATTTCTACCTTTAGTGGTGAAGAGGTTACCGTGTCAGGAGTGAAAAGCACCATCTGTATTCTTTTTTGTCTGTATCTTTTCGGTGTCTGGCTTTGTTCCCGATTAGAGAGTGAAAAGATCGCATCGGGACTGATGAAGCCATTATACGAAATTCCGGATAAAATTAAACATCTGTTGGAAGATGAAGATGTCCGAAATTTTTGTCAACTGCTTTCAAAGGAAAGTGCCCACAGCTATGTTAATTTTGTCGTCGATGCGCTAAATACCGTCGGTACAGGGCGGGAGGTAGCGATCAAGCTGGAAGAAAGCAGCTGGAGTTCTATGGGAAAATTTTTAGATTATCGTGACTTCTACATTCATGGTCTAAAGAAAGACATGAACGAAAACTTGGTATTGGTGAACGCAACTTATAAACCTCGTCTTCACGAAGCTATCGAAGTCATGAGAAAGCTCTATCTCGAAAAGATTCCATTTGCAGGGGTGGCCATTCCGATTCGGGAACAGGCCGAGATTGATATGTTTTGCCACAATCGCTGTGTTATTCTTCCTGAAACAGAACCGGTTCTTCAGCCGATCATCGACTTTACATTTTATTACATTTTTGCGTTTTACTACGGTGTTGCCCATGGACGTTCCGCAGATTTTCCCAGAAATCGTGCCAAATCGGTAACTGCAGGAAGAACACTGTGGACAAAACAGATGACGCCGGCAGGAGAAGTTTATCTGCTAGAGGAAATCACTCAGAAGGTCAAAGAGAACGGTTCTCTTTCCACTGCCTGGTGCCAATCGGAAACCACATGGGAAGCCATGGCTTCTGAATTTCCGGAAAAAACTCATTTCAGGGAAATGCGACGGTTACTTCAACTTCTTTCCACCGATCATCCTTTATACAAACTGGTTCACACCGACGTAAAAGGAATCCATAAAAGTATTCATCACTTACGCAAGGCCATGGCGGAAGAAAGAGAAATTATTTTCATCCCTCTTGACCGGCCTGCAAGGTCAGCGGCTGAGAATTTGAAGATTCAGTGGAATCGTCTGCTTCCAACCAATATCAGAGTGGCAAACCGTTTCCGGTTGGGATTTTCGGAGCGAATACCAGGGCGGGCTATTATTTTTCTATTGGCCTCCCGGCCGGCAGAAAGCATTGTACAAAAGGCAGTTTGTCAAAAACTGGTCTCTAGTTCCATTTATGTAGGACCTGAATTTTCTGATTTCGAGGCTAAAGTCTTCAAGCATAGTTTGAGCAATTGTTTTTTTAAGCAGCACTTTTCTTTTTGCGAACCGGATCTGATATATGTTATAATATCTTTAATGTTTATCGAAGGCTTACGGGAAATTTCATCCCGAAGAGCAAAAACGGTGGCATCTTATTTCGGGCTGAGTTCTTATTTTCTCGGTACAATTTTAAATAACGGCGTCCTTAAAAAAGAAATTGACAATATGGCAGCCGACAACAAAAAATACAAAACCGCGATTTTCTTAGGTCCTCCTAACGGTACGGGAATGCTCTGGACCGATCGGTTTGACCAGTCTGCCGGTATAGTGCTTCAGAATCATTTTTATGGTGACGGAGCTCATGGATTTCTGGTAACGGTAGACCCGCGGGTCGATCAAAAATATATCCGGGTAGCTCCCAGAAACCAAATGATTCCTGAATATGGTACCAAGCAGGTTAAAAAGTGGGAAGATCGGTTTTTAAACGGAGATACGACCGATGTTTTTCTAAACCGGTCTCCTGCATATCTCACTTTTTATCCGGAGACACCGTTTTTTGCCGAGGGTAACTGGTACTTTCCCGTATTGCGGGAAGACTATGATACGACTGAGGATAACTTGATCATGATCGACGCTACCAGCCAACGACATTTAGAACAGACACAGGATGAGCTGGCTACGTTTGGCTGTCGTTATGCCCGGTTGATTGTTTTCACCCAGGAAGCTTTTTTGGGAGCCGGACAGAAAATATCGTTTTTTAAATATCCTATCAGTCAACTGATAATGATACCCCCTCTGTATAAAGATGATACCCACATGATTCCTGTTAGAAGCTTGATACTTCCCCTAACAATGAGTCTTATATCAAGTGCGGTAGCCGGTTCAACAGTCCGGGCACAAATCCCGGAGACGATCGCTGAAATATCCGAAGAAAAGAAAGGAGTTGAAATTTAACAATGTTTTTAGTCATAGGAGAAAGAATCAATACATCGCGAAAGCCTGTCAGAGAGGCTGTTGAAAAACGAGACGCTGATTACATTCAACAAGATGTCCAAAAGCAGCAGGAAGCCGGTGCCGATTTCATAGATGTCAATGCCGGTGCAAGGGTTGGTCATGAAACCGAAGACATGAAATGGCTGCTTGAAGTAATCCAAAAGGTGGTAACGGTTCCGCTTTGCCTGGATAGCCCTGATCCTATGGTTCTGGAAATGGCGTATGAGCGGGTGGAGCAACCGCCCATGGTCAATTCTATCAGCCTGGAGAAAGAACGTTTCGATGCAATGGCGCCTTTTCTAAGGGGCAAGGACTGTAAGGTAGTCGCGCTTTGCATGGATGACGCAGGGATGCCCAAAAGTGCCGGAGAAATTATCGAACGTGCGGGGGAACTCATAAAACAGTTGGGAGGCTTGGGTATTTCCCCAAACAATGTATATGTTGATCCGCTGGTACAGCCGGTAGGTACTGATACCCAAAACGGGATAATGGTGATGGAGGCTGTTAAAGGAATTATGACACAACATGAAGGTGTCCACACAACTTGCGGCCTTTCGAATGTTTCCTTTGGAATGCCCAAACGAAAAGTGATCAACCGGATATTTTTGTGTTTGATGATGTCCTACGGGTTGGATAGTGCCATTTTGGATCCGCTGGATCGCCAACTCATGAGTGTTGTGAAAACCACAGAAATGCTGATGGGAAAAGATGACTTTTGTATGCAGTACCTGAAAGCCACAAGAGCAGGCATTATTGGTGACTGAAAATATTGTTGTTTATCCCGACCCGGAATCCTTGACTGTACCTGTGGAGCAAATTGCCCGGTATGCAGGCGGAAGCCGCTACAAGATGGATCCGGGAATGAAAGACCGGGCCGTAAAAATTCTCAAATATGCCAGAAGCCTCATTCGTCCGGCGTTTATCTACTCAGTTCATGATACGGACCGATTGGAAAAAGATGTTCAAAATGCCCTATGGGTGACCGACCACAGAAAACAACCGATAAAAATAACGATTTGTATCTGTACCCTTGGACATACTCTTGAAAATGAGGTTAAAAACCATTCTGTCTCCAACAATGTGCTGGAGACTATTTTCCTGGATGCCGCCGGTGTATCGTTTCTGGAAAGTCTGGCTGCCGTTGCATTGAGACGAATCCAAAATGATGCACAAGAAGAAGGGCTTCATGCCGGATGCCAGCTGGGTCCGGGGTATGCGGATGTTCCTCTGGATACACAGTCATTCATATTTTCGCTGGTAGAGGCATCCGCCATTGACGTTTCCTTGAATGCCTCATTTGTCATGAATCCCCCAAAATCCCTGTCGTTCTGGGTAAACTGGTACATCGAACCGCAACTTGAAGCAAACCGGTATAAATGTAAATCCTGCAGGCTCAAAAATTGTCCCTATCGTATAGTCCCCTGAATATGAAGAAATTACACGAAATACGGATAATGCATGAAAAACCGTGTTAATCCTGCAATTGATGGTGTAAGCTTTTGGACGGCTTTCACTGAAAATGGAATCATTGATGACCCTACAATTTTCATTCATATCCGGGAATCAATACTTCAAAAAACGAACAGGCCGCTCCGCGGTCTGTGATTAAGTCGCTCAGGAAAATCCACCCGGTACTCTGGAACTACATTTTCCGGAACCGGATTGGCTGCAAATATTTGTGTAGCTCATCAGCCGGGTTACCTGTTTACTTCTGCACTTTGGGCATTTAATACTTTCGCTGCCCGGGGAAAAAACTAATTTTTCAAAACAATTGTTGCAATCTTCACATTTATACTCATAAATTGGCATCCAAAAACTCCTCTTTCCGGTCTAACTGTGACATTAAACGTACATAGTGCCTGAACGAAAACTGTCTTTTTCGCCAATATCTGCGTCAGACTCAAATTTTAATCCTCGAAATACTCAATGTATGTCTGTAGTTAAAATTTTCGTCTTCCTTGATCTTAACGAAAAATCCTGGTTTTCGTTCAGGCACTTTATAAGGGGAAAAAAATGACATCTTTCAATCAAGCAGATTATAAAACCCTGGACCGGCATGAAATATTGACGTACCTGTTTCATCCCCGGCCGGAAGCCGGAACATTGCAACCCAGACCCGACCACCATGATGTTATGATTCCGGTGGATAAAAACACGGCTATCGGCGGCTGTTTTCATGTAAAAGATAAAGCTTTGCCGAATATACTGTTTTTTCATGGTAACGGTGAAATCGTTGCCGATTATGACATGATGGGCCCCGTGATGAATCAATACGGGCTTAATTTTTTACCGGTGGACTACCGTGGATATGGCCGTTCAGGGGGAAGTCCGTCGGTTTCTGCCATGATGCATGATTGCCATGTTATTTTGGACTTTGTTGAAAAATGGCTGGCCGAAAATGACTGTACGGGTGCTTTGGTTCTCATGGGACGATCACTGGGAAGTGCATCGGCTTTAGAACTGGCATCTCATTATCCGCAGCGAATATCCGCTCTGGTAGTGGAAAGCGGTTTTGCCTACACGGAACCGCTGCTGAGAATTTTAGGGATTAACACCACTGTTTTAGGATTTAATGAGCAGACCGATGGATTTGGGAATTTAGATAAAATCAACGCCTATGATGGCCCGACGCTGATTATTCATGCCGAAAAAGATCATATCATTTCTTTTTCCGACGGTCAGGCACTTTACGACACATCACCGGCTATAGATAAAACTTTTTTGAAAATTCCGGGTGCCAATCACAATGATATTTTTCTTCATGGATTTTCTGAGTATATGGAAGCTTTAACAACCCTGGCAAAAAAACCTTTAACCTCAATTGAGCGTTAAAACGTATATCCGATTGAAAAATGAAATCGTCCTGAGCTTTCACTTTCCTTTTTGTCCAGTTTGAATCCATAAAGCAGTCCTATGGGGCCAATTGGGGTGATATATCGAAGGCCTAAGCCGGCGGAGGTCCGGATATCATCAAACCTGGCTTCTTCCGGAGTTTCGGAAAGGCGTCCAGCGTCAAAAAACAGTGTGAATTCAAAATTGTGCTGAAGATCAATCCTGGCCTCCAGACTGCTGACCATTGACAGTTTACCGCCTACCGGGTCATCATCAGCATCGAAAATCATCATGTTTTCATCATATCCCCGAACATCGGTCGTTCCTCCTAAATAGAAAAGCTGATCATCAGGAACTTCATCGATTCCGCCGAACGGATCAATAAAACCGATACGTCCCAGCCATGCCAATGTCAGCCAGGAGGCAGTTTCTGACGTCCAATAACAGCGAACATCCCCCTGGTATTTTACAAAACTGTCCAGATCGTTTTCAAGTCCCTTGGAAATATCGGCTAAAGCCATTGAAAAAAAGCCGTTTCTGGGCCTGATAACCGAATCCCGGGTGTCATAGCTAATTGATGGTGTCGCCACTAAAAGGTTTCGGGGACGAAACTCGTCATTATCGATTTTTTCGGGATCGAATTGGTCTGCATGAAACTGTTCCCGTTTTTCATAACGAAAAGACAAGGCCGTAATTAATTGGTCCTCCAGCCATTTGCGGTTAAATCCCAAAACAGCACCAGTGGTGGTAATTCCAAAATCCTGGTTAAACTCCTCCTTTTTTTCATTAAAAATGCCGAATTCCGTTTGAAACAGTGTTCCCAAAAGCCGGGGCTCAGTGAGCCATCCCTCCAGTCGGTGTCCAATCTCACTGACAGACCCGCCGACCCAGATTTCCTTGTTACGTCCCAAAAAGTTGCGATCCCCGGCTTTGGCATTGGCATAAGCCCCCATATCTGTCCGATAGCCCAGGCCGAATTGAACATAATAGGGCTTTTTTTCCTCTACCTCTACAAACAGGTTGATGTCTTCAGCCTTTTCTTTTAAGCCGATGGTTTTAAATTTAACGGAATCGAAGATGTCTAAATTTCTGACAGCCTGCTGGCCTTCAAGCATCTGTTGAAGCGAAAACGGATCCTGGCTCTTTAAAGGTATTTCCCGGGAAACGATGTATTTTTTTGTTCGAAAATTACCGCTAACATAAACGGGTCCCATTTCCACAAAGGGACCTTTTTTGACATCATAAACAATATCAGCTTGTGTGCGGTCGTCGCTGAAAACGACATCCGAACAGACCTTAACGTGAGGATAACCTTCCGGGGAAATCAACGCCTGTACACTATTTTCATCGCTTTTCAGCATATGTTGACGAAACGGCATGCCGGGTTTCAGTTTTATTGTTTTTTGAGCCTGTTCAAGTAAATCGCCGTCTATTCCGGTTAACTTAACTGAACCGACCAGGGTTCTTACCCCCTCATCAATGTCAATTTGAATATTCACTGTTTCTTTGTCTTCAGAAAAATGGACCCTGGATTTGATTTCGGTATCCGGGTATCCTTTTATGGCGTAAAAGGTTTTGATGGCATTGATATCGGTTTCAAGGATTTCCGGGACATAGGCCCCTGAATGGAATGATTCCGGCGGGCGTATCAGCATCTGGTCCCTGATATCCTGGTCCGGTATCATGCTATTTCCCTTGATTTCAACCGATATCACCTGCGAAAAGGGACCTTCCGAAATGATAAATTTTATATTTCGGGCAGGTTGTTGGTCATTGTTTTTATCAATGTCTATTCGGGTCTCCAGATATCCGGCCTGATAATAACGTTCTTTTATTTTCCGGGCACTTTTTCGCAGTCCCAGGCCGTGCAGATTGCCATCTTTGAAAATGACCAGGTCTTTTTGAAGCGTTAAATCCCAAAAAGCGTCATTTCCCGCAAATTCAATCTGATAAAGTTCTTCCTCAATGATATCTACAACGACAGAAATTTTTTGGTTTTCCAGGTCTTTCGTAACCGATGAATCAATTTTGACATCAGGAAAGTGCTGTTTACGATAAAACTGGGTGAGCCGTTCGATATCCTGTTTCAAATCCCTTTCAATGAAACGACCCGCGCTGCCCGGAAGAAGTGACCTTCGCCAGGTTTTCATATGAAGTTTCAATCGGCTGTCTGAAAAAGCATTATTTCCGGAAAATGTCAGATTCTCCAGATTCAGATAACCGCTTTTAACGATATGAATTTTCAAGATATAATTTTGATCCGATGGGTCCATCCATGAATCGATGTTGACATCGGGGGACAAAAACCCTTCTTGCTTAAACAGGCTTTCTATTAAAGAAACCTGTTGATTAATTTTGTTTTCCACATATGTATCACCGGTATAAACCGTCATGGTATTTAAGATTTGCTGCTCGAATAAGGGATAAGCGCCGGAAATATTGATTTTTTTAATATAATGAAACGGAACCAGGGTAAATTTGATGATCAACCCATGAGGAGTCTTTTGACTGTCCACATTGATATGGGAAAATTGATTGCACACTTTCAGCGCTTCAATGGAATCATTGAATCGCTGATTATCAAATATTTCTCCCGGTTTGATATAGATCAGGTTTTGTGCCATTTTAGACAGGGATTTTTGGTTTTTAAATTCAGGACTGATCTCCACCAATACGTTTGAGATAACAGCGGTTTCATTGAAGTTTTCTGACAGATTCCCGGCCCATAAAATTTTTGACAAACACAACAAACACAGCAGATAAAACACAAAAAAGATAATGATTTTGAAAAAAAATGATACCCTGGTCATTTCAATGGCTTGTTTCATATGGTTGTTTTTTTGAACTTACCGGAATTCCAGGCGAAGCTGAACTTCCCCGCCCAATACCCCGGTTGAATCCTGGAAGGCGCTAAGAAAGATAGTTTCCAAAAATTTATATTCAGAAATCGCTCGCCGGACCATTTCACCTTCTTTCGTATCAATGGCATATTTGACCGTGAGCCGGTCGGAAAGCTTTTTACCCACCGTTACCTGGACCCGCTCCGAATTTTCCTGATTCGCTTCGTCATCTCTGGTTTCCACCTCGAAGATATCCAGCCCTGTATACGCTTTGATATCCTCACCAAAAGTTGATGCAATCATTTCCGCCATCATTTGTTCAGTTGACCGGGTAACGCCCCCTTCTTTTTTGACCAACTCCGTTGTCGTTCTTCCCAGCACCAGAAGGGAAAGGATATCGGCATCTTCCTCCGGTGGTTGGGAACTAAGCGTCAGCAGGAGGTCTTTGGGCGTACCTGAAACTTTTAGCGTGATTATCCAATGACGAACCTTTGCGGTACTGACGATGTCAAACGTGGGTTCGGGTTCATAGGGATTGATAAAATCAATGATGCCTTTTTTCACATCAAAAGAAGTTCTTTTATAGTGTACGGTGCCCGATTCGACACTTGTTCTACCCTGAATAACCGGTTGGTCAGTCGTGCCAATGATATGAAGATCGGGATCGATCACCAAATGCGCAAGATTATTGTCTACAAGAAAAGGGTTGCGTCGTTTAATCAAAATATCCAAATGAAGATTTTTTAACAGTGGATGCGTTACCCTCGGTTTCCGGGGAGAGATGCGGCGCTGTTTTTGGGTCATGCCTTTGACCGGATTGATGGTCATGTCTTTATAATACAGACCATCAAGAAGAATAATCTCGCCTTTCAGAAGCGCTTTTTTCCTCGTTCCTGTCAGGCTCATTTGGGATTGAAGACGAATATTCGCGGTATCCGGTACTTTTATCGGCAGTGACCGGGCAAAAAAGTCAAAATTGACGTTTTTAATCTGAAATCTGTCAAGTTGCGCTTTCCCGAGCAGCTCAAATGATCCGTCGGTGTCCATCCGTCCCTGAAGTTTTTCGATTTGAAATGCCTTTGGAGTAATAACAATACGACCGTTTAAATCATGAAGTCTCTGTTGAAGTTCAGGAATCGTAAATGCCACCTTGTTAAAAAAAATTTCTCCCTGAATATCGGGATTTTCCACTGTTCCATCAACTTGTGCGTTGATTCTCACGGTTCCCTGAATATCCGGAATCGCATTGGTTACCATGGATAGGCCATCAAGCGGAAGATCCCCGTCGGCTTTCACTGAAAGTTGTCCATCGAACCCGGCGCTACCTTCAATGGTTAAATGGCCTGCCTGAAAAAGGCGAACAGAAAATTTTGGAATTGCAATCCGGCCATCGTTGGCATGGATTGAAAAATTTTGAGCAAACGCCAGTTCCTTTTCATTTACAAACAGGGCTAATGTTGAAAACCGGCCGTCACCTTCTATACTAGTTATATCATCCATATTTCCAGAGGCTTGTAGGTTACCCGACAGGAAACCATTAACGTCTGAAGCGTTGGCTATCTTAAAAAATGGTGTCAAATCCGTGTCAGAAAAGGTTAGGGTGGTTGTAAAGTCTTTATTTTTAAGGTTCACGGTGGCCGAGAAATCAATGTTAAGTGCTCCGGAAATCTTTGCCAGATAATCCTGAATGCTTAGATTCATTGTCAAATCCCCAAGGGATGTCCCATCGACACTCAGATGTTCTCCCCTGATCTCCAAAAACGTCTCAGGATTTTTAATATTTCCTGTCGCATTTCCATTAACTGAAAGCGTTCCTTTCAATCGCCTGTTAAAATTTGCTAAATAAAGCTTGTCCCCGGAAAGCTTTAAATCGAGCGGAAAGTTTTCGGAAAAGCCTGGTTTTTCAATGTCCCAAATACCGATGGTGCCCATCATGATTAGTTTCGAACGGCCATTGGTCAGTTTCACTTCTTTAATATCCAGCAGGCCTTCGGACAACCCGGCATCGATAACCATATACCCTAATCTGTTATTGCTGACCGATAGCTTTTTCCCCTGTAAATTCACCGATGCGTGAAGATTTTTAATGTTTTCCCCGATGTTTATGGTTCCTTCAAAAGTTCCGGTAACTTTGGATGCTTTTATAAAATCCTGAACATTAACGTTTATCAGATTCAGCACAAATCCCGGTGACAGATGTTGACCGGAGTCGGCTAAATCTTGTGAAAAAGATTCGGATGACGCAGGTTTTTCAAAAATTTTAAGGATTCCCTCCCCTTTTATCTGAGACCCGTTATTGTTCAGCAATAACCTGGATACCTGAAGATTTCCCTGCTCATTCAATGCAGCATCAAGCTCCAGATTGCCAATAGTGATAGTTTGAAAAGCAAAATTATCGGCTTTCAGAAAAATTTTTAAAAGCGGCAGCTTAAGATTTCCGGAGACTTTTGTTTCCAGATCAATAGCGCCACGGGGCCCTTTAATGCCGAAGACAGCCAGGGTCTTTCCTATTTCAGAATCCTTTAAAGAGAGGCTTCCGTGTATTTTTTGGGATAAAATCTGATAAGTCCCCTGAACATCCAGATTAGTTTTACCGTTATGCACTGAAAATTCTTCGATGAAAATTTCGCCGTTACTGAGCTTCATATCCCCTGTTGCTGTTAAATCAGTGGAAACATCCGGTACTGAGGTCATATCCGTGCCGGAGAGATCAAAATTCATGCGGGCGGTTGCGTTTTCGGAGGCAACCCCATTGCCCGACAATGAAAGACTGCCGTCAACCTTGCCTTCAAGCCGGTTGTCTTTTTTGAAAAACTGATTTAGATTAAGTGCCTTTGTAGTGAGCACCAGGTCATAGGAAAGAGAATCCATCGCTGTCATAGATGACAGAAATCCCATTGGAAACGCTTTTTTAAAATCGGCTTTCCCCTTACAAAAAATCGTCCCCGGATTTAATTTTATATGCGAATCCGGTTTCAGGGTTAAAACCCGGTCTGCAAGATGAGCGGACATCTCCAAGGCATTGACCTCTGTATTCCACAACCTGCTGCCGTCAAAGGATACGGTTATTCGGATGTCGGGATCATTTAACGGGCCATCGGCGGTTCCATTTATGACAGCATTGCCGGTCATTTCAGGCATTAAAGAAAAGGTTTGTTGAATTTCTCCCAGCGCTAATTTCAAATCCATATCCAAGGCCATGACAGGATTGGAGAACAGTTCTGCCACGTCGCCTGACATCAAAAGTTCCGATTCCCGGCTTTTCAGCGATAATGTCAGTAATTCAAGCTTGTTTTCGTGAAGAGAGCCGTTTAAATGGATTTTTTCCAGCTCAATATCTTGTTTAGAGGTGGCAACAGTTGTTTTGCCGCTTTGAAGGTTTGCGATCCAGGTTTTATCCTTCAAATTACCGGAGCCGCTTAGGTGAATGCCCGTAAATTTAACCCGTAAATTTTTTGAAACCTGTTCATATTCAAATATGCCATCTTCAGCGTGAACTTTTTGTAAAATCAGGTTAAATGTGCTTTTTTCATCAGTCTCTTTTTCGGGGAACCGCTCTTTATCAGAGGGTTTCTCCGATGGCTTGGCAAAAGTTCTGACCAGTCCGATGGAAGCATCAGGCTTTACCTCGAATTTTACCCACGGTTTTTGTAATTTGCCGTCAATTATATTTATCCTGCCCTTCAATAATTCTGAAAGCGATATTTCCACAAACAGCTTTTCCGCACTGGCAACAGGATTTCCGTTGACATCTTTAATCAAAAGATTTTCAAGCCAAAGCGTTTCGTTGATCAGAGATATCTGATGCTTTTTTAATAGTATCTGACCCGGAATGACCTCGTTGATATAGGCAAGCAGTTTATTTTTGGCATGATCGGTTTGAATATAAAAAAAAGCCCCAACGATCATCAAAATCACCAAGAAAAAAATCAGGGCAACAGTAGCCAATAGTATTTTAACACGGTTTGACATGGTTTTTGAACTCACCGGTTTTGGCCAAGCAAATGGATAATTGTTTTGGAGGTATATTCTCCCACATCAGCCAGTCCATCGACAGGAATAAAAGATGCTGCATTATTGGCAAACAGACAGGTGACTCCGGCGGGAAAATCCTCATCAGCCTCATAGAAAATATAACACAGTGCAATTTTGGGAAGCGGATAAACTAAAAAAGAAAAATCTCCGGGAAGTTTCGCCGGTGGACACTTACCGTCCAGCAGTTTTGTGATAGTTTGTCGGTTATGCTTGATTTTGGATACCAGGGGAACCAGAATCTGTTCAGTGTGCGTTGTAAACGCACCAACATACGGCATGCTGCCGGAAAACTCCTTAAATGCTCTGAGCGGCTCAACAATGCAATCATCAGGGCCCACATTCAGGACATATAACGATATGATAATTGCCAAAGGCCCGGTCTGGGTTTCATGGTCCAGAAAAATGCCATCGGGACTGATCATGCAGTTTTTTCCAAACGCCCTGAATGTAAAAGTATGATCGGATCGGTTTGCCGGCAAACATTGCTCTAAATTTTCGGGAATGCTCCGGTAAAGCCTGGCTAAATTATGTCTGACTATCTTTTCGTAATTGTTCACCGGTGATATTTTCTGTTTCTAATTGCTGATAAAATTTTTAATTTTTGCCGCTTTTTCAGAAACGCCCGATTTTTCGAGAACCGATTGGATTGAACGGAAACATTCTTTTAAAATAGCGGTTTTTGGTTTTGGAGAACCCAGCTGAATATCGATCGTTTTGAGATCGGCCATCATCTCGCTCAGAGTTTCAAAATTGAGATTCAACTGATTCATATCGGATTTTAATTCAGAAAGGATCAGATCACAGGCATCCTTAACATCTTTGCTCAGTACAGGCGAGGACCCCAAAGCAGAAACTTTTTCAGAACCAGGCTGACCTGCCCCCGGATTTCTGACTTTCCGGATACCCTCATCGGTGATACAGATGCCGCCGCTCAATGTTTTGATTTCTATAAGGTTATCACTCATCAACTCGGAAGTGATACGGCTGACTTCATCCCGGTCGAGTCCGAGTTCTGCACCGATATCATGCATTGACACGTTTGAGCTGGTTTTTTCTGTTTTTTTTAAAAGATGGATTAAAAATTGCGACATCGTTTCGTTCAAATTTTCCTGATGCATGAAGTTCTCCTTATTGTTTTTTCAAAAAAGCCTGTTTTTTGTAAAGATATCCAAAAACCACAGCTTCAATGTATCTTTAATCTATATGTCAACGGCTGTAAATCAAAACCGTTGGTGAAAATGGTTGATGCGATCTTGCTGTATCATGTGCGGTGCCATTGGCAAAGCGACGGTTTCCCGTTCGACTCCCCTTTACCTTCCAGATTTTTGATGTTGATACCAATGATACCAAAACTGTTAGCGACAGCGATGTTTACACAGACACGGCTAACACCCTTTGCCCATGCCGCCCATTCCAACCGTCTTGATTGATACCCTATGTCAGCTTTTAATATCTGACACAAATCCATATTTTTGATAGATTTTTCCAGCTTCCGGTGAGGTAATAAAATACATAAATTTTTCAGCGGCTTCCGGGTGAGGAGCCCTTGACAATTTGCAGACATAATAATTGATTTTATTTCTCTGATCCAGTTGCGGCCCCGGCTCGATTACCTCGAAAGACAGCCCCGTTGTTTTGGCATAAATTATTTCTGTCGCCCATACCGGTCCGACATCGACCGTCTTTTTGGCAATGCGCAGCGGCGTTTCCCGATGGTGAACAATGGTCAGAATGGTTGTACCCCCGGCTCGTTTTTCTTCCATGATACGATGCACCAGCGCATCACCCCCGGCATCCCGATACATATCCATAATATGAAAGGCAATGTCCTCGTTTGCCGGGTCCGGCTGTGAAATGCGGACATACTCTTTTCCAAGATCCCCAACGCTTGTGATATTTGCTGGATTTCCCTCGGGTACAATTAATGATAAACGGTTATGAAGATATAAACAATAATCTTCTTCACGAATATGATCATTATTTACAAGGGCTTTCATTGCTTTTTCATTGACTGACGTATAGATGTCAGGATAGACATCAATAATGTTGTCTCTGAACGCAGCGCCACCAGCCAGAATTTGTTTTAATTCCAGGCCGGGTGGAAGCGTTTCATAAAATATTTTCCGGATTTCAGGGTATTGGCTCCGGAAACTTTCAATCAGTTCTGTCATGGCCATGAACTGATTGCCAGCCATAAAAATAACAAGATCGGCATCCGGCAGCATTTCCGGATAATGCAGATCATCTTGTCGATCATATGGAATAACAGGTAAATTCGTTTGGTTTTTATCACTTGTTTTGCTCATGATGGGGGGTTCCTTCCGGTTATATAGTGCCTGAACGAAAAATCATAGTTGTTGTTCGGCACTATTTATACTTTTTTTAAAATGAAATCGTTGGGCCAGAGGATACCGACGTCCGTACCCGAAAGCCTTCGATGTAACCTTTAACCCCGGAGCAGCCTGGTGGCGTTTATATTCATTGCGAAATACCCGGCTGATGATATCTTCAACAATATATCGGTCAAATCCCATGCAGATCAGTTCGTCCACATCTTTGTTATCCTCTATAAAAGCTTTTAAAATCGGGTCCAGCACCTCATAGGGCGGCAGATCATCGTGGTCCTTTTGGTTTGGTTTAAGTTCGGCAGAGGGTGCTTTTTTAATAATTTGTTCAGGAATTATTTCTCTTTCACGGTTAATAAAGTTTGACAATTCGTAAACAGTGGTTTTGAGAACATCCGAGATAACTGCCAGGCCGCCGCTCATATCGCCATACAAAGTACAATATCCTATCGCCAGCTCTGACTTGTTTCCGGTAGAAAGCACCAGGCAATTAAACTTATTAGAAAAAGCCATTAAAATAGTTCCCCGTATCCTGGCCTGTATATTTTGCTCTGTGATTCCCGGAGATGTTTCATCAAGGGAAAGCGAAAGGTGTTTCAGAAAACTGTCAAAAATGTTATCGATAGGCACAATATCGTAGCTGACACCCAGATTATCAGTCAGTTTTTTGGTGTCGGAATAATTCTCCCCGGCGGTATATCGCGATGGCATAAAAATGGTGGAAACATTTTCTTTACCCAGTGAATCCACCGCGATACACAGTGCCAGCGCAGAGTCGATCCCGCCGCTTAAACCGATAACAACAGAAGAAAAACCACACTTGGTTACATAATCCCGGGTACCCGTCACCAGGGCTTTATAGAGTGATTCGGTATTCGTTTCCGTAACACGATGAAATACGCCTGGAAAATTGCTTTCAGATTCTATTCGGTTCAAATCGAATTCGATCAGATCCTCTTCAAAATCCATAGCTTGCATTTTCATCTGCCCGGTCTTGTCGAAACCGACACTCAGTCCATCAAAAATTGCGCTGTCATTACCACCTACCTGATTGACATAGAGCATCGGCACCCGGTATTTTCGCGTAATAGCTGAAAGCATTTCCCATTTAAATTCTCTTTTCCCCACATAATAAACAGAGGCTGAAATATTAATAATGAGATCGGCACCCTGTTCAATAAGCATTGGCAGCGGATCTATATGATACATTCTTCTTTTGAAAAATTCCTTGTCATTCCAGATATCCTCACAGATAGTTAATCCGATATTCCGTCCCTTGTATTTAAATACAGAAATATCGTTTCCGGGTTCAAAATACCGGGTTTCATCAAAAATATCGTATGTAGGAAGCAAACGTTTGTGAACCGAATGCAATATGTTTCCATCTTCAAACAAAACCGCGGTATTATACAAAGAATTGCCTTCATTGGAGGATGTTCTTTTCACCATTCCGCAGATAACACCGATTCCCTTGATTTTGCCCATGATCTGCTTTAGTGCTTCATTATTGGCATCAATGAATTTTTTTTTTTCAAGCAGGTCTCTCGGAGGATAACCGGAGAGCGCAAGCTCCGGAAAAACGAGAAGATCGAACGTATCATCCGGGATACGATGATAAAATTCAATGATTTTGTCTACATTGTAATCGAAATCGCCAACGACTGGATTAATTTGTGCAACTGCAATTTTCATGATATCAATTTTTCGTTTTTTGGCTTATTTTTCAAGACTGGTCGGTTATAGGGTTATCCATTAACATTTATCAATAATAAGGGATTAAATTATAATAGCGGCTGTTTCTTGTCAAACGAGAAAAAAATTTCCTTTTCGAATTGTCTGCGAGCTATGGGTACAATCAGAACTGCTTGATCCCCAGCCAGCAGTTCTAATTTTGGCTTAAACATCAAGATCCGATGTTGGACGTTAATAATCGCTATCGCTATCGAATATGTTGCCTTTGAGGTATATTCGATTCCGATAGTGATTCCATCATTTCATGTGATTGACATAATTAGAATTACTGATCCCTGGCTTTGCTGCTTGACATCATCTCGCATTTTTCTTATCATTAATATAGTATTAAGGAAGTAAGCAATAATCAGAAAATAGTTGTATTTAAAGGATAAAACCATGCATCGGTTCAAAACACTTTTTTGTAAACCCGGGATGCAGGTGTTTATCGCCGGCATGGTTTTCATCATTTTTAGCTGGCCGATTTTAACCATTCTTGAATCCACACCCAACGGATTTGTTTTTTTCTACCTTTTTTCTGGCTGGGGTCTGGTGATTGTAATTTTGTTCCTCATTTCTATCAGTCATCAAAAATTGAGATTGGGGAAAAACGCCGGATCCAATTGGGAGGCCTGACGTGTTCCATCCCCTCTTTGTTATTGCCGTCATACTGTTGTATGGCACAGGGCTTTTCCTGATTGCGCTGTGGGTAGAACGACGGGCATCGGCAGGCAGAAGCCCGGCCAACAATCCGATTATTTATTCGCTTTCCCTGGCTGTCTATTGTACCGCCTGGACCTATTACGGTAGTGTCGGAATTGCCGCTACCTCCGGAATGCTTTTTTTGACGATTTATCTTGGTCCGACAGTGCTGATGGTAGCATGGTGGATTGTGCTGCACAAGATGGTCAGGATCAAAAACATGCAACGAATTACCAGCATTGCCGATTTTATTTCCGCCCGCTATGACAAATCCGAAATGATCGCCGGACTGGCTACCCTGATTGCTATGGTCGGCATTATGCCTTATATTGCCTTGCAGCTTAAAGCCATTCTTTCCACTTTTGATATTATTACAGCAACTTCGGAAACACATTTCTCATGGGTTCGCTCGCATGTGGGGCTGGTAATGGTTGGGCTGATGACGGTTTTCACCATTATCGTGGGAGTCCGGAGGCTTGATCCAACCGAGCGGCATGAGGGAATGATCATGGCGCTGGCGGGAGAATGCGTGGTCAAACTGATAGGTCTGGTTGCTGCGGGCATTTTTGTAACCTATTATCTCTATGATGGGTTCAGTGATATTTTACAGCGGCTTTCCCACAGTCCGTACTATTATCTGATGAGCATCGCCGGAAAAGATTCGACGCCCTATCTGACCTGGATGACATATCTGATTCTTGCCATGTCGGCTATCTTACTATTGCCACGCCAATTTCATGTGGCGGTCGTCGAAAATTCCAATGAAAAGCATATTCTTACAGCCATGTGGATTTTTCCACTTTATATGCTGCTGATCAATATCTTTGTTTTTCCCATTGCAGCCGGTGGGCTTCTGAAAGGGTATCCGGCGGCAAATGCGGATAATTTTGTTTTGCAACTGCCGATTGATCATGGTGCCAGTTGGCTGGCCATGTTTGTATTTATAGGTGGCATTTCAGCTTCTATCGGTATGATAATGGTCAGTTCCGTGACCCTGTCCACCATGATAATCAACCACCTTTTACTGCCATTGATTCGTGGAATCGATTATCTGTCATTTCTTCGAAAGCACCTTTTAGAATGCAAATGGGTTGCCGTAGCGATCGTGATTCTTTTTGGATACTGGTTTGAGCAGCAGGCGGTAGCTCCCTATATGCTGGTGAATATCGGGCTTATTTCGTTTGCCGCAGTGCTCCAGTTCGCGCCGGTAGTCATCGGCGGCATCTTTTGGCGGGGAGCCAATAAAAGGGGAGCCGGTCTGGCTTTGGTAAGCGGGTTTGTTATCTGGTTTTATACCCTTTTGGTTCCCGCTTTTATTAAAAGTGAACTGATAAATTCCGACCTTTTAAACACCGGCCTTTGGGGGATAACGTTTCTGAAGCCTGAAGCACTATTCGGTTTGACAGCCTTTGAGCCGTTGACTCATAGTGTCTTCTGGAGCCTGTTCTTCAATATTGTTTTGTTTATCGCCGGTTCATTAATTTTTGAACAAACCCCCGAGGAAGAAAGCCAGGCCGAGGAATTTGTCAGCAGCCTTTCCAGTGTATCCACCCTTCGGTATACTCACAAACAAGAAGCCTATGTGGATCTGGCGGTCAAGAAAAAAGAAATCGAAGCGCTTTTGGTGCAGTATTTCCCTGAAGAAGAGGTCAGAACCAATTTGTCAAATTGTTTACACAGATTGGGACTGGAAGGGAAATCCCGGATTACCATCAGTGAACTGGTAGCCCTTCATCATGAGGTGGAGAAATTTTTAGCCGGTTCCATTGGTGCCCCTGCGGCACACAAGGCAATGACCCGCAGCATGATCTTCAGTCCCAGGGAAACAAAAGACCTGATGGAGGTCTATCGTAAAATCCTGGCTGATTATCGTGTCACCCCCCAGGAACTGAAGGTTAAAATCGATTACTACCAGGAAAAAGAAGCGCTGCTGACAGCTCATGCCAAGGAGCTGAAAGAACTGAATAAGGCGCTGGAATCACGAATTGTTGAACAACACGAAACGGAAAAAGCCCTGGCCAAATCCGAGGAAAAATATCGCAGCATTTTTGAAAATGCACCTGAAGGGATTTTCCAGACTTCACCCGATGGACACCTTATTAATGCCAGTCCTTCTATGGCACGCATTTTAGGATATGATTCACCTCAGGAGTTGATGGAAAAGGTTACCGACATACGAAAACAGGTTTATGTCAATTCCCAGGAACAGTGCAATTTGATTCAACTGTTGGAAGGGGAGGACGCTGTCGGCGATTTTGAATGCCAGTTTTACCGCAAAGACGGTACCATTATCTGGGTATCCATCCGGGCGAGAGCCATCCGCAATGCAGCCGGTAATATCGAATATATCGAAGGGTTTGCACAGAACATCTCCAAACGCAAGAAGGCGGAAGAGGCGCTTCAGAAGGCTTATCGCAGCCTGGAAAAACGGGTTGAAGAACGTACGACAGAATTGCGCCGGGCCAACGAAGAACTTCGCAAAACCAAGGATGCCGCTGAAGCAGCTACCCTGGCAAAAAGTGAATTTCTGGCCAATATGAGCCATGAGATTCGAACGCCAATGAATGGGGTTATTGCCGCAGTTGAACTCATACTAAATGAGGATATGCCGTCCAAAATTGAACACTACATGAAAATCATTCATTCATCGGCCTATTCGTTGTTAGGGATTATCAACGATATCCTTGATTTTTCCAAAATCGAGGCCGGTAAACTTGAACTGGAAACCGATGTTTTCAGATTGGATGAAGCATTGGACAGTGTCACTGATGTGTTTATCAACAAGGCTGCCGGAAAACGGATCGAACTACTGGTGGATATCGATGCAAACACACCACTGGCTTTGGTCGGCGACTCCTTACGTCTTCAGCAGATTGTCAAAAATCTGATTGATAATGCTATCAAGTTCACCCCTAAAGGGGGTGTTATACTGGTGACCGTCGAGGCTAAATCGCAAACATCTGATGAAGTTATTCTTGAATTTTCAGTTGAAGATACGGGTGTCGGCATTGCACCGGAGCATATGCAGATTTTGTTCAAACCATTTACCCAGGCGGATGCGTCTACAACCCGGAAATATGGCGGAACAGGGTTAGGATTGACCATCTGCAAACAGCTCGTGGAAATGATGGATGGCGATATCAGCGTGGAAAGCGAACTGGGAGGGGGAAGCACCTTTACGTTTACTGCCCGCCTGAGACGCCAGCCGGTTGATCAGGAACGTAAATTTGTGGCGCCGAACGATATTTATGGTACATGGGCATTGGTTGTGGACGATTGTGAGGATAACCGCGTGATTATCCGGAAAATGCTGGAATCATTCGGACTGCGGGTAGAAACAGCTTCTTCCGGACAGGCCGCCCTTGAACGTCTGGGGAGCTGTAAAATATCAGAAAAAATGGAAAAGTCTTTCAAACTGATTATGATGGACTGGCTGATGCCCGGTTTGGACGGCATTGAAACCTCCCGGATAATCCGCTATGAATTTCATCTGGATATTCCCATTATTATGATGACAGCATTCGGTCGGGAGACGGAAAGGCGCGATGCTGAGAAAGTTGGTGTCAATGGATTTTTGACAAAGCCGATTTACCAGTCCTCCCTGTTTAACGCTATGCTGGATGCCTTTGGCAAGGAAGCCTTGGCCACAGCAGAACGGAAACGCCAGATGACCACCAAGGCTTCCATATACAAGCAGCGGCTAAAAGGTTCCCATATTCTGGTAGCCGAGGACAATCCCACGAATCAGGAAATTGCGTCGGCGATTCTGCAGGATGCGGGTATTGAAGTTGAAATCGCCGACAATGGGAAAGAAGCGCTGAATGCTTTGTGGAACAAGACATTTGATGCAGTTTTAATGGATATCCAAATGCCCGAAATGGACGGCTATGAAGCTACCAGACGCATCCGTAAGGATCTGAACATGCCGAACTTGCCCATTATCGCCATGACAGCCCATGCCATGAGAGGAGACGAGGAAAAATGCCTGCGTGCCGGAATGAATGGATACATTCCCAAGCCCATTAACCAAAATGTCATGTTCCATACCCTCTGGAAAGCCATCGGTCCTTCCAGAAGAAAATCAGCGGCGGAAAAACCAAAACCGGCCGGCTTTCAGGAGCCGGAAACTGCCACTGTGGAAACGGCTGTACTGCCGGACAGGTTGCCCGGCATCAATATCGAGGAAACCCTGGCAAACCTCAATATTGATCAAACAACATTTAAACGCATCCTGCAGGGATTTTATCGCAACAACCGCGAAACCATCGACAATATGAAAGCAGCGTTAGAGCAGGAAAATTGGGATGAATTACGACAGATCGCTCACAGTCTCAAGGGCAGTGCCGCCAATATTGGTGCCGAGTCTCTTCAGAAAGCAGCTAAATCGCTTGAGATAGCTGCTGCGGATGAAACGTTACGCCCACCGTCGCCCTCGATAATGGAAACTCTGGAATCTGCAATGAATGAAGTCCTTCAATCACTGACGTCTTTATTAAAATCCGAAGAAAAAAAAGCTGAACCCGAAGATACAACTGTAACCAATCCGGACCAGGCATTACCATTTATTCATCAACTTGCCGAATCATTGGATCTTTCAGATCCTGAAAGTATCCGGCAGTCTGTGGAATCAGTCCGTCCGTATCTTTGCAAAACCGTCATGCAAAAATTGGAAAACAATATCAGTGATTACGAATATGATGAGGCACTGGCGATATTAAACGAATTAAAAAAGCAAATCGAAAAATCACCCAATGACAGCGAGAAAACCCAAGTGGATTCCCAAGATCAAATGAAATGAAAAGAGAACAATGGAACAGTCAGTTGGGATTTTTGCTTGCTGCCATTGGATCTGCCATTGGCCTGGGCAATATCTGGCGGTTTAGTTATATGGCCTACAGCAATGGTGGCGGTGCCTTTTTAATTCCTTATATTACGGCATTGCTCACTGCCGGCGTTGCGTTGCTGATTCTTGAATTTGGTATCGGGCACGAACGGATCGGATCTGCCCCATTGGCCTATGCAAAAATCAGAAAATCCTGGGAATGGATGGGATGGTGGTCCGTTACCTTTGTCATGTTCGGTATATGTCTATACTATTCAGTTATTATTTCCTGGTGTCTGAATTACTTTTTTTATTCTTTTGGTCTGATTTGGGGGGATGATCCCAATCAGTTTTTCTTTCAAACATTTCTTTCCTTAACCGATGGCCCGGATGATATCGGAAACATTCGGATACGGATATTAACGGGTGCGTTGGTTGTCTGGGGATTGAACTGGTTCATTGTATTCAGAGGCTTAGGAAGGGGCATCGAACTGGCAAACAAAATTTTTATGCCCTTGCTGTTTATCCTGATGACAATTCTGGTACTCTGGTCTTTGTTTTTGGAAGGGGCCATTGAAGGGGTCAAAGCTTACCTTAAGCCGGATTTTTCCGTTTTATTGAAGCCAAAAGTTTGGATCGATGCCTATAGTCAAATCTTTTTCACCTTAAGCCTTGGATTTGGCATTATGATCGCCTATTCAAGTTATCTTCCCAGAAAAGCCAATCTTTCCCGAAATGCACTGTTAACCGGTATTATTAATAGTGGATTTTCCCTTTTTTCAGGGTTTGCCGTTTTTGCTGTGCTTGGATTTATGGCAGTATCTCAGGAAATACCCATATCTAAAGTTGTATCTCAAAGTATCGGCCTGGCCTTTGTGGCCTACCCCAAAGCCGTCAGCCTTATGCCTGGTGGGCAGATTTTCGGCGCTATTTTCTTTTTCAGTCTGATCATTGCAGGTCTGTCTTCATCTATCTCCATTGTTGAGGCATTTTCATCATCTGTTGTGGACAAATTTGCTATTCCTAAAAAAGGAATTGTTACGATTTTGTGTCTTTTTGGCTTCCTGGGGTCAATCATCTTTACGACACAAGGCGGGCTTTTCTGGCTGGATATCGCTGATCATTTTTTAACGCATTACGGCCTTGTGGTGGTGGGGATTGCTGAATGTATCTTAGCGGGATGGCTATTTGATTTATACATTATCCGAAAGCATATTAACCGGATATCTTCGCTGAAATTGGGGCGATGGTGGGAATTTTCCATAAGATATTTTATTCCTTTTGTATTGTCAGTCATTGTAATATGGGATCTCTACCATGAAATAACAAGTCCCTATGAAGGGTATTCTTGGTTTTCTATCATCAGCATCGGGATGGGCTGGCTGCTTGGAACCCTGGTGACAGCACTGATTCTTTCATTTAAACCATGGAAGAATCCCAGAATATTGAATATTTAGTTTTGGCGGTATGAGGAATTTTGAATGAATGAAGAAAAACTGAAACCTTCTAAAGATTTCAGACAAAACATTCGGGGAAGATTCGGAACGATTCTGGCTGATCCGCCCTGGAGATTTTCAAATAGAACCGGGAAAATGGCGCCTGAGCATAATCGGCTGAGCCGATATACCACCTTGTCCCTGAAACAAATCAGTGAATTGCCGGTAAACGAAATCGCCGCAAAACAAAGTCATCTGTATCTTTGGGTGCCCAATGCACTGTTGGCAGAAGGATTAGAAGTGATGAAATCCTGGGGCTTTACCTATAAAACCAATTTAATTTGGCACAAAATCAGAAAAGACGGTGAACCTGATGGAAGAGGTGTCGGTTTTTATTTCAGAAATACAACTGAAATGATTTTATTTGGGATAAAAGGTAAATTGCGCACGTATCAACCCGGAAGACGTCAGGTCAACATTATCCGCACCCGGAAACGGGAGCACTCGAAAAAGCCGGATGAATTATATGATATCATCGAAAAATGCAGTCCCGGGCCGTTTCTGGAAATTTTTGCAAGGGGTTCCAGGGAACAGTGGATTTCATGGGGCAATGAGATCAATACTATTATACCCAATTAGACTGTTAATGCACAAATTTCTTGAAATTTTTCTGTTTTAAACTTTAAAAAATGGAGGATATTAATGAATACACAGGAACTTATTTCAATGTTGAATAAGGATCTGGCTGAGGAACATGCAGCTATTATACGTTACCTGGTTCACAGCTATCTGGAAGGAGAAGATACGCCGCTGGGAGTCAATCTTCTTTCCCGCTGTCGGGAAGAAATGTGGCATATGCACTGGTTGGGAATGATTATCGGGAAACTGGGTGGTGAGCCCGATTTAAAGCCGGCACCCTATCCATACGATCCTACTAACCGCAACAGCATTTTTGAATCTTACGTAACGTATGAAAAAAATTTGATCACTCATTACAATGCAGAAGCTGAAAATATGCCAGATCCTCATATTAAGCGGGTCCTTCATCGGGAGGCATGGGAATCAGCAATGCATGCCCGAAAATTTGAGCGCGTTCTTTTGAAACTTAGTAAAAAAGAAGGTTCGGAGGTCCCGGGTGAAACAAATGAACTGCCGGAGGACTACGCAGAAAAGATCCAGTCGCTGGTCGAATACAAATACAATCTCATGCTTCGTCACGTAAGGGATTCATGGGTATTTCAAAAAGAAGACATATTCGGTTGGAAACTGATGGATTTTGCCATGACTCAGATGAAGCAGCTTGCTCATCTTTCCGAACCAGTAGCGGAGAACGGAATAACACCGCGTTTTGAGTTAAAGCCACAAAACCTGAGCTCAACACTGGGTGCGGCGTTGGCAAAGACTTTAGAAGATGTTGAATCTTCCATCAAACGTCATAAAGCATTGAGAGAAGAGGAAGAAACTCAGAAGCATTCGGGTGAAATTATCAACCTGGAATTGTCCCTGGATCAGGAAAACTATGAGGGGGCAGAAATAAAAGATTGGCTGAAACAAATAGGCAGTTGAACTATACTTCAATCTGTCATTCGGCAGTCTGGTATACCCCGGAGTGAGTTCGGGTCGTGAAACATTCTGATATTTCTTCTGCCGATATATCCCCTATCCTGATAATGCGGGGACTGCTGCCGGTGACATCCACAACGGTCGAACCCATCCCTCCCTTTAAGGGACCAGCGTCGAGAATGAGGGAAGCTGATTTTAAAATTTGCGGATCAAGCTTTGCAATATCGGAACATCCGGGCTGTCCGGCAATATTCGCACTGGTGCCGGTAATTGGAACACAAACACTTTTAGATAGTGCTTTGGCTACCGGATGTCCGGGAAGGCGGATACCGATTTTTGCGGTTCCACCGGTCAGGCGGGCCGGAAGACAATTTTTGGCGTTAAACACAAATGTCAGCCTTCCGGGCCAGAAACGATCCATGAGTTCAACTGCATAAGGCCTGGGGGATTTGATAAATTTAAGGACGGTTGTACGATCCTTCACGATGATCAAAATTGGATTATTTTGGGACCTTTTTTTGATTCGAAACAATAAATTCAGAGCAGTTTTGTTTAAGGCGTCAACACCAAGTCCGTAGAGACATCGCGTCGGGAACACAATAATACCGCCGCGTTTTATAATCATAGCCGCTTTTCTGATAATTTCGGGGTTGGGTTTATTTGGATCAACTGGTTGGATTTTGACTGATCGATTCAATCTTTTTACTCTTGTTTTCAACCTGTTTTGCCAGTTCTTTTTTGTAGACTTTCAGTTTATTTTGAAGGGAAACATCGGAGACCGCCAGTATTTGAACCGCCAGAATTCCGGCGTTTCGTGCTCCGGGTTTACCGATGGCGACAGTTGCCACCGGAATTCCGGGAGGCATCTGAACAGTGGACAAAAGGGAATCCAAGCCTTTCAGGCATGAGGAATCGATCGGTACGCCAATTACCGGCAAACAGGTATAAGCAGCCATAAATCCCGCCAGGTGAGCAGCATGACCGGCACCGGCAATGATAACCTTAATTCCCCGATCAAGAGCGGCTTTAGCGAACGTAGCAGCTCGTTCGGGACTTCGGTGAGCAGACGCTACTGTAATTTCATAAGGAATATCGAATTTTTTTAGTATCGATACCGATTCCTGCATTACCGCTAAATCCGAATCACTTCCCATTACGATTCC
Organism: Desulfobacterales bacterium; assembly: GCA_018399715.1. Classification (GTDB taxonomy): domain Bacteria; phylum Desulfobacterota; class Desulfobacteria; order Desulfobacterales; family SKZT01; genus M55B149. Next base: position 36,123 of record JAGYNR010000008.1, read on the forward strand.
GACCAGGGGCGTTTTCTGGGTCATTTCATCTCCTGTTTGCTTCTGCCGATGGTAAATGCCAAGTACTCCAATACGTCTTTCTTTTTCTGATTTAAATCCTTCTGGTCAATCATCGCACCTTTGGTCCCGCCGTTTAATGCGATCTCTGACAGATACATGCCGCCATCATCCAAAACAAGAATATCAATATGGGCGTAAGGAAAATTTCCCCGGTTCATGATGTCAAGACAAAAATTCTTTTCTTTATAAGACAATTGGTGAGGCTGCGTTTTTCCTCCTACCGCCAAATTTGAGCGGAAGTTATGTGGATTTATGCGCTGATAAGCTTCTGTGTAGTCTCCGCAGACAATTACCCGAATATCGGTGAAATGTTCCATATAGGGTTGAAGAACAAATGGATATAAGTGTTCGTTTAAGCCCATACAACTGTAAAGTGTTTCGATAGAGTCCCATCGGCAAATGCCATGCCCGCAGTGCTTGTGATCCTCTTTTGTGACAACGGGACCGACACCTACCTTGCTGTAGTCGTTAATTGCATCAAGTAGATCTATACGCCTGGTGATCACCCGTGTCAACGGATGCATCCATTTGTTAAGAAGCCGGGCCTGTGTCACTTTCGATCGTGTCAAAGCCTGGGAAATCGCTGAGGGGAGACAAACAATGCCTCTTTCCATGAGATCGATCATGATCGCCTGATCCAGATATTTGGAAGCGACAGTACCAATAAAAATATCATCGGCGCTTAATTTCGAATACCCCGCTTTTAGTTCCCTGGTGCCACGGGCAATCATTTATGCTCTCTTCCTCGACGGTGTTCATGGATTCCGAGTTCAATAAGCTTATCTAAAAGCTGACTGAACGAATAGCCTCCCGCTTCGGCAGCCTGAGGAAACAAACTGGTAGGTGTCATGCCGGGAATTGTATTGGTTTCCAGTACATAAATGTCTCCCTCCGGATTTAAAATCATATCCGTACGGCTGTATCCTTTGCAGCAAAGTGTCTGATGTGCCTTAACGGCATATTGCCGGGCTTTTTCGCTGAGATTATCGTCGATACGGGCAGGACAAATTTCCTGAGTAGCTCCCGGGGTGTATTTGGCGGTATAATCGAAGAAGGTGTAGTTTTCACCGGGGATGATTTCGATCAGGGGAAATGGCTTGGGGTTGTCGTTTCCGATTACAGCTCCGGTCAATTCAATTCCTTTGATATATTTTTCTACGACGATCGTCCGATCATGTGAGAAGGCATGCGTTAAGGCCACATTGATATCTTTTTCATCCCATACAATGGACATGCCGATGCTGGAACCACCCTCAGCCGGTTTGACAACCAGAGGAAGTCCAATGGTATCACAACACGCTTTGGGATCGATAACCTCGCTGTTATGATAGACCTGATACAGTGGAACCAACAAGCCCTCTTTTTCATAAAGTTTTTTGGAAACGATTTTATTCATGGCAGCAGCACTGCCGAGCACGCCGGACCCCTGATAGGGAATATTTAAAAGCTCCAGCAATCCCTGAACAGTACCATCCTCTCCATAAGACCCGTGAAGAATGATTAAAGCGACATCAATGTTCCGGGCATCGGCAACCAGCCGCCCCAGATCGTATTTGGGGTCATAACGTAAAACTTCGTATTTTTCCTTATCCAGAGCCTGAAATACCTGATTTCCGCTGTTTAAGGAAACTTCCCGTTCCGAAGAAACACCGCCGGAAAGCAGTGCTAATGTCATTTTTTTCATAATAATGTCCAATTGTTTCAGAGCAACGCAATATTCAGGACTTGAAAATTTGCTTTTTTGCCTGGTTGTATTCTTCGAGAGTAATCAGATTGTTTTCAAAAAGTCTCACCAACTCATTGAGTTCCCTTAACCGGATTGTTTCGGGATCTTCGAGTTGTTTAGTTTGCGAACTGAAATCTTCCAGAGAAAGATGGTCAGGTTTGCCTACCTTTAGGGATGCTAGACCACCCAAAAGACTTATTTCCACTTCTCTACCTTCAAAAATAGGATTTTTCAGAATCTCTTGCAGGGTTTTTCCTTCTGCTTTCATTCGTCTGTAAAAACGCCATGCAGAAAAAAGAATAATTAATGTTCCGCCGAGAAAAATCCATATCAGGTAATTGACAATCCCTCTGAAAAATAAAATCAGCAGGGCAAGACATGCAACAAGAAGTACATGGAGCAACAGGACCAAATAGGCCATTAATACGCTTTTGGCCAGTCCTTCATTTTCTTTTTTTTTGTTTAACTTCATCACCTAACCATGTAATTTATAGCGATTTTAACCCTAACCAGCATGAGTCCATACAATAGAGTAATTAATATCAAAATGTCCTGCTGGCCAGATTAAAAAAGATTGATAGTAAACCTATACCTATCAGAAAGGAGTATATTATTTAAAAAGTATGCAGAAAAAACCGGCAAAACGCAAGGGAAAAAATTGCCAGTTGTTCTTTGTCGCTATCTGGGATATAATTAAATGTTTTAAGCGAATAAACCCATGAAACTGAAAGGAAGTGGTGGTATTAAGCATTATGGAATTATCTGATCAGCAGAAAGCAGCCGTAGAGGACATTGGATCACCGACGCTTGTGGTAGCCGGTGCCGGGTCCGGAAAAACCAGAACGCTTACTGCCAAAATTGCACATCTTATCGAAATAGGATTTAAGCCTGAAAAAATACTGGCGATTACCTTTACCAATAAGGCGGCCGAGGAAATGAAAACCCGTTTGGTGAGACAGACCGGGTTGCCCCTTTCGGCTTTTCCCTGGGTGCGAACGTTCCACAGCGCCTGTTTCAAGATTCTTTGTATCCATTGCCCGCTTCTTGGATATCAGAAACCACTTCAGATTTATGCCACCTATCAGCAGCAAAAAATTTTGAAAGATATCCTGGTTGACAAGATGAATGTGGATAAAAAACACTTATATGGGGTACTGGCACAGATATCCAATGCCAAAAATTCTGGAAATCCGCTGGTATATTTTGAAAAAAAACCCAAGTACTACCAGATACCTACCCATGATGTATATCAGTTATATGAAAAGACGCTTATGTCTGTGAATGCCGTCGATTTCGATAATATTCTCATGAAGACACGGGATTTGCTGAGAGATCACAAAGAAATACGGGAAAAATACCAAAACTTTTTTGACTATATTTTGTGCGATGAGTATCAGGACACCAATAACTTACAGGAAGAGCTTACCGGGCTTTTTCTTCGGAACGGAAACTTATTTTGTGTCGGAGACGACTGGCAGGCTATCTACAGTTTTCGCGGCAGCAATATCAACCATTTTCTGTCTTTTAGAAAGAAATACAAAGAGGCTAAAATTTTCAGGCTGGAACAGAATTTCAGGAGCACTGATGAAATTGTAAACATCGCCAATGATCTGATTGATTTTAATTCAAATAAGATGGAGAAAAAATGTTTTTCTCAAAAATGCGGTGGTTCAGTTGAAATTCACGAATTTTTCGATGATTCCCAGGAAGCGAACTGGGTAAACCGAAAGATTCAACGTCTTCATGACCAGGGAATCTCTTATGATAAAATGGCGGTTTTATACCGAACAAAATTTTGCTCCCTTTCTTTTGAAAAAGCTTTTCGGGCAGCCCGTATTCCTTTCAGAATTCTCGGAGGAAAAGGCTTTTTTGAACGAAAGGAGATTCTGGATCTCAACAGTTATCTTTCGGCTGCGGTGTTCCCCAGAGATGATGTTGCTTTCGAACGGATCATGAATACTCCTAAAAGGGGAATCGGCCCGGCTACCATTCGAAAGTTGACCCAACTGCGAACTGATCAAATGAGTCTTCAGGATGCGGTCCGTAAGGCATTGAAAGAAAAATTAATCACACCCAAGCTGTACAATGCATTAGATAGTGTTTTGGTGCTCATAGATGACATAAGGGAAATGAAGCCCGACGCGGCGATACGGGAAGTTATTTCGCGGGTCGATTACATGAATCATCTGAAAGACTATACACGGTCGGGTTCCATGGAATTTACATTCAGGGAGGAAAACATCGAACAGCTTATCTTTTCAGCATCCCAAAAAGAGACTATCATCGATTATCTTGAGGAGGCCGCTCTGATCCGGGAGGATACCGGGGAGGCCGAAGACGATTCCGGCGGTGTCAGCATGATGACAATTCATGCTGCCAAAGGACTGGAATTTCCGGTCGTATTTGTTGTGGCCTGCGAGGATTCGTTATTTCCTCACTGGAAATCTCTTGATTCCGACTTTGCCTTGCAAGAAGAACGCCGGCTGATGTATGTTGCGGTTACCCGGTCGGAAAATTTGCTCTTTTTAACGTCATCTGGCTATCGCAAGGGACAGTACTGTGTCAGAAGCCGCTTTTTAGATGAAGTAAGCAGTAAACAGAAGACAGTAAGCAGTGAGCAGTAAGCAGTTGAATTTTTTTGTTTTCCGGCTCACTGCTCACTGTTCTCTGTTCTCTGTTCTCTGCTCACTGTTCTCTGCTCACTGTTCTCTGTTCACTGTTCACTGTTCTCTGCTCACTGTTCTCTGTTCACTGTTCACTGTTCTCTGCTCACTGCTCTCTGTTCACTGTTCACTGTTCACTGTTCTCTGCTCACTGCTCACTCTTTTTGACGATTCCGGACGATTTTCTAATGTTCAACATCCTCCAATTCCCGGCCGCGATCTTTGGATAA
>JAGYNR010000080.1 GCA_018399715.1 Desulfobacterales bacterium
GCAATGATGCAACCCAATCTCAGATGACTGAATGTGTATAGAAAATTGCCGCTTGCATTTTTCTACTTAATATTTTAGTTTTATTTTTTTACAAATAATGGTGGCTATTTTTTAATTTTAGAGATTCATTGATTGCAGGGGTATATTATGTGTCATGATATTGAACGGTTTTTAACCGTTACTTTCAGTGGTATTCGAATAGGTGAAGAACCCATTATTAAAAAATTACTTTCCCAGTGCGGCTTATATACTACAGATATTTCCGAAAAAAAACTGATCAATTTTTTAGTCGCCCGATGGGGCGGAGAAATTATCGGCACCATTGGCATAGAGATTGTTTCCGATAACGCTCTGGTTCGTTCGCTGGCGATATCAGATAAATTCAGAGGTCAAGGTGTCGGCAAAAATTTATCCACCACGATTGAAGGATACGCCCGATCCAAAGGCGTAAAAAATCTTTACTTAATAACAACCACCGCAGAAATTTTTTTTGCCGGAAGAGGCTATACATTAATCCCCCAGCAGTCTGCCCCGGAAAATGTGAAAAATTTAGATGAATTCCAACGATTTACAGCAAAAACCGCGGTGTGCATGTACAAAAAACTCGGCGTCGGCTCAATATAAACGTCGTGGCACGAAATAATCACGATGTCTTTCTTGCCACGACCCTGAATATTTAATCCGGGGAAGATTCTTTACTTTCAGAATCCATATTGGGTTTTGGAACAACGGAAACAGGACCCGCTTTCGAGGTTAGCTTGTCCTTAAGCCTCTGAAAAGCCTTTTCCAGAGATGAATCCATGACAACAACATCGCCCTGGCTCAAAATCAGTCGTTTCAGTTCCGGGATTTTAAGCTGTCCTGATGCACTCAGATATACCGGTTGAATAAAAAGAAGATCCTGACCAACAGGAAAGATAATCATTTTGCCCCGCCTGACCTCTGATCCGATTTGATCCCACAAAGTGAACTGCTCAGCAATTTCTGTATCCTGGTCAATAAGCGCCGTAATCTGGGAAGGACCATAAACCTGTCGCTCTTTAGAAAAGCTGTATACAATGATTCTGCCGTAATTATCTTCATCATTTCCAACTATCGGCAATGCCCGCAGGTTATCTCTTCCTTTGGGACTCATGGAAGTCAACAATAAAAACTCGGATTTAGCAGGATCAATAAGGTTCAGTGTAAGGTAATACGGTTTTATCTCGATGCGTTCTCCATGCCGGTAAAACTTAGAAAATTCCCATCTGTCTTCATCCTGATAAAACGTCTCCGGATCAGTTTGGTGATATTTTTGATAGGTAGTCATTTGAATTTCAAACAGATCTCTTGGAAAACGCAGATGCGAACGGATTTCCCCGGGCATCTCTTCCAAAGGTTTTAAAAGCCCCGGGTACATCCGTTCATAACCTTGAACAATGGGGTCATCCGGACAGGCGATATAGTAATTTATTTTTCCGCTGTAAGCATCGACAACAATTTTAACAGCATTGCGGATATAATTAAGACGATTTTCGTAAGCGGCAGCGTGCGGATACCAGTTTGAAGTCGTAAAGGCATCTTGTACCCAATACAGCCGTTTAGCAGTCACCACCAAATAAGGGTCATTGTCAAGTGTAAAAAACGGCGTCAGAATCCGAATGCGTTCTTTGATATTTCTTCGGAACAGAAGCCGGCTTTCAGAATTTGTTTTAGTGGTAAAAAAAATATTTCTGTCGTTAAAATAAATAGCAAAAAGCAATTTTTTGAACAAAGATGATACCGGCATACCACCACTACCATCATAATTAACCTCAACATCTCTTTTTTCGCTGGGATAGTTCAATTCTCCCATATCATTGGGAGCAATAATAAAAGGATAATTTTCCATACCGTAATAAATACCGGGCTGCTCTATTTCAAAATACCGGGATGCCGGCGGTACATCTTTAATATACCACTTCATGAATTCATCACCACTTTGAGCAGCAGGTGTCATCACCAGACCATAGCCATGCGTATATTTCAAATGAAGATTTACCCAGTTTTGGGCATAATCCGAAAGTTTGGAAAGGGTTATTTCCCTTGCGGAAAGATGGACCTGATGGGTACGCTCCTCTATCTCGTACCGGTCCACATCCACATCGGTAAAATCATAATACGGTCTGATTCCCTGAAGCTGCTGGTAGACATCATCCAGCAAATCTCTGTCCCAAACCGGTATATTTTGAAGATTTTTTTCAACCAGATCTTCGGAAATCGTTCGAACCGTGCCCTGTTTTTCAATATCCCGGATTTCTACATTTTCGAGCTGGTAAGCTGCCAAGGTACTATGAATACTGTTTTCAATATATGCTTTCTGTCTGGTAAAGTCATTTGGTTTTACAATGTATTTTTCCACAGTTCTCGGTATAAAATCCCATTGTCTCGCTGCGTGAAATATCACAAAAAGGGCCGCCATTATTACCAGAATGAAAAATTTTTTGCGCGTATGGATGTAAACGATCAACCATATACCGGTTGCCATCAGAGATATTATGGTCAGCCATATAAGCGGAAGAATTACGTTAATTTCAGTAAAGCCGGGGCCGAAAAATAACGGCAGATGATTATCGCTGTATAAAAGCTGATGACGCTCCAGTATGTATCCCCACCCATGAAATAAAAACACCAGAAAAATAATAATGGAAAGATGGATTTTAGCGCCTCTGGCCCGCTGTTTCTCTTCTGATACAAGAATTTGCTTTTCCAGATAATACAAAATGACAAGCCCTGTAAACAAAACCAAAACAGTAATCAGCAAACGCTTTTGCAGCAAAATATAAACGGGAAGCGAAAACAAATAATAACTGATATCGGCATGGTAGACCGGATCGGTTACGCCTGAATCAGGTCCGAACACATACAAAAGCGCGCTTTCCCATTGTTGATACAGAGGAATGGCGATCACAATCGCCAAAATAATCGAAAGCGGAGTGTAAACCTTGAGGGACCCGGAACGAAAAGCCCGAATCAACCTTGCCGAAGCTTTGGCGTTGTTATTCGGCTGATCTGAATATGTAACGCCTAAATAGCGGGATGCCACCCAAAAGTTCAAAAAGAATATCATAAAAAAAATGAGGGTGGTAATACCAAACACAAGGTACTTATACAAAATACGAAGCCAGAAATATCCCTGGAACCCAAGGGATTTGTGCCAGAGAATATCGACAAAAAAATCCACAAATAAAAAACTAAGCGCCACATATAAGATAAAAAGGGCAGCTATTATACCCAAAAACCCGACAATCCATTTTTTCCAACGCCCCATATACGTTTCACCTCTTTTAATCGGCAACTATTTTATTCCGTTAAATTTTTTCCTTAATTCGGAGAAGTCTTTCCCCTGCAGCCCGAATTGTCCGTTTATTTTTGGCAAAATGAAACCGTATCAGATGAGACACTTGTTCGTGAAAAAAACTGGAACCCGGAACCGCCCCCACCCCGATTTCTTTTGCAAGCCACTGACAAAAAGTAGTGTCTGAATCAAAGCCAAAATCTGAAATATCCACCAGCACATAATAAGCACCCTCCGGCTTCGTATACCTTAATCCGGCATGATTCAAATAACTTAAAAAAATATTTTTTCGCTCCGTATAGTCTCTCTGAAGCTCCAAATAATAGCTCAAGGGGAAGTTCAGGGCGGTTACCGCTGCCTCCTGTAGCGGTGCAGCGGCACCGACCGTCAAAAAATCATGAACTTTTTTCGCCACATTGATCATTTTTTCCGGACCCATCACATAACCCAACCGCCAACCGGTGATAGAATACGTTTTCGATAAAGAACTGCAACTGATTGTACGTTCCCACATATCCGGCAATGAAGCTATATACTGATGTACGTGTGGTTTATAAACAATATGTTCATAGACTTCGTCGGTAATGACAAACGCATCATATTCACAGGCAAGATCCGCTATGACTTTCAGCTCTTTGAAACTAAAAACTCTTCCAGTGGGATTGGACGGATTACATAAAACCAATGCTTTGACACCATCAGAGAATGCCTTGCGAAGTTCATCTGTGTCGAATCTGAATTCAGGAGGATAAAGCCGAACATAGATCGGTTCTGCCTCGCACAGTATGACATCGGCAGCATAGTTTTCATAAAACGGAGAAAAAATGATCACCTTATCCCCGGGATTGCAGACCGTCATCATGGCGACTATCATGGCTTCAGTACTACCGCAAGTTGTCACGATATGGGTGTCCGGATCAATTTCAAGCTTCATCCAATAACTCTGCTTTTCGGCCAGCGCCTTTCGAAACGCAGGAGCTCCCCATGTGATAGCATATTGGTGATAGCCTTCTTCCAATGCTCGCCTGGCAGCCGTCACCAGTTTCATTGGTGGATCAAAATCAGGAAATCCCTGAGAAAGATTGATGGCGTTATATTTATTTGAAACACGCGTCATCTCCCGGATTACTGATTCGGTAAAGGAATTCAGACGTTTAGCGGTTTTCAGCATGCCCATATCTCCTTTTTTATCACCAGGAATATAATTAGTGCCTGAACGAAAACTGTCTTTTTCGCCAATATCTGCGTCAGACTCAAATTTTAATCCTCGAAATACTCAATGTATGTCTGTGGTTAAAATTTTCGTCTTCCTTGTTCTTAACGAAAAATCCTGGTTTTCGTTCGGGCACTAATTAATCGCAAAATACCTTCATTCCATCATATGCCAGCCAAATTTCAAGAGGATTTTCCCTGGCATACATGGAAAGGTAATTTCTTGTGTCAGCCAAAAATTTATCCAGGAAATTGTCATCGGAGGTATGCTCATGATGAAAAAGACAAACCCGTTTGACATTCGCACGAACCGACAGTTCCACGGCCAGAATGTTACTTGAATGACCCCAGTTTTTTTTGGTATCGAACGCCTCCAATAATGCATATTGAGCATCAAAAATCAGTAAATCAGCATCTTTGAAAAATTCCAGGAAGTTATATTTTTGATTTTCCAATCCCTTCCGATGCTCTGCATCCGTGGAATAAACCACTTTTTTACCATCCTTTTCAAAAGAAAACCCATATGAAACTCCCGGATGGTTTTGTTTGATTCCCTTGACTGTAAATCCACTGATAGTATACGTTTTGCTGATATCTAAGAGCACAAATTGAATATCAGCCTGCATATCGGAAATAGAAACCGGAAAATTTGCAGAATTCTGCTGATACCGAAAAATTTTTTCCATATTATCATGATACCCATAAATATAGATTTTGTTGCCGGGAACAAATGCCTGGGGAAAAAAAGGAAAACCCTGGATATGATCCCAATGAAGATGACTGATAAAAATATGGAAAACAGAAGGTATAGCTACATTTTTCTCCTGTTGTTGGCGAACCAGATCAGTACCAAAATCCCGGATACCACTGCCGGCATCACAAATAACCAACTTGTTGCCGCTATGAATTTCGACACAGGGGGTATTTCCGCCATATGTAGCACGAACCGCAAAGGGAAGTTTGTTTTTGATAAAGGCATCAATATCAGCATCGCTTTTCAAATCGTATTTCAAAGATTCTTTCAAAGCTTTCTGTAGTTTTTTCTTCAGTTTTTCTGCCGTCAAGGAATATGGTAAAGAACCCCTGGTTCCCCAAAACTTTACATACATCAATGAAATCCTCTCCCTAAAACACCCCTGTAGTAATACGGCATCAGTCTTTAAACAACTTACGTTTGATTATTTAGTGCCTCAACGGTACTATTTATGTTATAAAATAGTTTATCTTATCAGTTAATATTTTAAAATTAAAATAAAAAATTCTTTTTATAGAACTGGTAGTTTATAACGGCAAACGAGATGGAAGCATTATCGAATATCATGGCCATAATTACTTGAGCGGATAATCCATTGAATCGGCAGATCATTTTGAACAACTGCAGCGATATGATTTTCCCAGAAAACATGTTCTACCCACCACTGCTGCCCCTTGTATTCAAGAACCATATGGTTGTCATCGGGAATCTGATAAACCTGGCATTTAAGAAGATCAGCAATACCTGTACCTACAGCCTTCAACACAGCCTCCTTGGCGGTCCAGTAGCGAAAAAACAGATTTTCATCTGAGTGTGAAAAAGATAGGGACCATTCATGAGGTTGCGCTGTTTTTTGAAATAATCCCCCAGAGACAGGGCGTATTTTTTCAATATCGATACCAGTTTTTGACGGCGCTACAACACCGGCAACATACTCCGGTTTGTGGCTGATGGACCAAAAGATGTCGTTGACCGGAACCGGGGTGCCGTTTGTATCTTTTTCAAGCACCGGAAGATCAATATTTTGTAAATCTGCAGAATACTTTAAGGCTTCACGGGCAAACCGACTTAAAAAAACAACTTTTTCCCTACCGGTAATGTTTCTTACATGAGCGGGTACAGCCAGGACAACAGGATATAAGATATTCATTTTATGTTGATGTTGATTTTATTTTTATAATCTCATCATAGACAGCTTTTTTGGACAGACCGCAGCGCTTTGCAATGTCTTTTGCGACAGCAGCGTCTTTTGCACCGGAAGTCGAAAGTTCTTGTCTGATTTGTTCATGGAGTATTTCCGGGGATATATCTTTATCGGGTGCGTGACCTTTTATTAAAATAGTGCATTCTCCCTTGATTTCGCCAACGGATTGTACTTGATCAATGATACCGGAAATGGAGCCTCGTATGAATTCTTCATGAAGTTTCGTCATTTCTCTGGCCAATACCGCTTCCCGGTCACCGAAAATTTGCAAAAATTCCTGGAGAGTGTTGACAAGACGTCGGGGAGATTCATAAAAAATAAGTGTCCTGGGTTCATATATCAATGACTCCAACAACGTATGCCGTTTTCCGGTCTTTCTGGGAAGAAACCCGATAAACACAAATGAATCCGTAGGCAGGCCGGAAACAGATAAAGCGGTAATGGCTGCAGATACACCGGGTACCGGTACCACGGGGATATTGGCAGACAATGATCGTTGCACCACTTTGAAACCGGGATCGGAGATGGTAGGCGTGCCGGCATTGGTGACCAAAGCAATATCCTTCCCCTCATTCATCATATCAGCCAGTTCACTGCTGCGCTTGACTTCATTGTGTTCGTAGCAGGAAAAAAGACGGTTTTTGATATGATGATGATTCAGAAGTTTTAACGTGTAGCGGGTATCTTCTGCGACAATCAGATTGACTTGTTTAAGAATATTGATAGCCCTTAATGTAATATCATCCATATTTCCGATGGGTGTTGATACGACATAGAGCGTGCCTTTGAATGAAGAAAGTGAAGACATTTGTTATGATGTTAATTCTTTTAGCTTTTTCCTCGCATCATCAGCTATGGGAGTATCCGGTGAAAGTTCGATGACTTTTTTCAGGTGAAGCATTGCTTTTTCTTTATCCCCGGACATTATACACGCTTGCGCTAAATCCAGATAAGCCGGCGTAAAATCAGGCATGATCGATACGGCTCTTTCCAGCACCTGTTTAGCCTCACCGAGTTTTCCCATCTTTAGATAAGTCCTTCCTAAGCCTCTCATGGCCGTCACATACCTGGGTTCAAGCTCAAGGGCTTCAAGATAGTATTTTTCAGATTTTTCATATTCGTTTTTAAGGTAATACAGCCAGCCAAGATTGGTGAGAGGATAATGGGGGGTCAAATAGATTAAATTGTTGGTCAGGTGAGTAAATTTCTCAATGGCCTTATCATATTCTTTATTTCTCAGGTAGGCAATTCCCAGATTGTTGATGGCTGGGGCATAATCCGGTTGAATTTCTACGGCTTTTTGAAAGTGTTTGATCGCCAGGTCATGTCTGTTTTTAGCCAAATATGTCAAGCCCAGATCATTTTGTAAAAAGGGATCATTGGGATTTATTTGCTCAGCTTTCAAAAATTCTTTCAGGGCACTTGTATGTTTTCCCTCATTATAGTAGGCTTCTCCTAACGTTTTGGCTGCTTCCGCTTGTCGTTTTAATATTTCTTTATTAGCGGCGCAGGCGGAAAAAATACAACTACAAATAAGAATAACCGTTAAAACTTTTAGAAACCGTGTTGTTTCCATCACATTTTTCCTGTTATCGGTTGACGATTAATTTTGAATTGTTCAGGTTTTCTGTAATTTCAGATCCCTTGCAATTTCTGTCACCATTCGTTCCACAAAGCGATTAAAATCTTCGCCATAAAGCGGCTTTCCGGGTTCCGGATATTTATCCAGCCCTTCGGGGCGAAGCAGAACCGGGGTATTCATCAAAGCAGTATCCGGATGGATTTCATATTCCCGGGGAAATTGCCGGTGAAAATACATATCCTGAAATCCGGCAAACTTTAAGGCATGTGCCGTTGAATCCAGCACGGCCTGATCTTTGCGACTGATAATGCCCTCCTGTTTTGCCCTCATCAGTCCGGCGAGACATTCTCCACCATGGGGACAGGAAATATGGCCGTTTCGGTTAGCTAACAGCTGCCAGTCCATGATGTGTTGTTCGGTTACCTGCACGACAAAAACTCTCTGCCGGCCTGCTGTTTGATTATATTGTTTTTCCAGATGAATCACCCGGGGCATCGATACCGGGTTTCCGATCATTGCCGCCTGAGCAACACTGGGTCTGACAGCTATGGGGGTAAATTTCCGTTTTGTGTGATCTGATTCCAGATAGTACCGGTAAACCGGATTGGCATGTTCAGACTGTACACCTATTATTTTCGGAAGATCTGGAATGATACCGACCTCATAAAATTTTAAAAAACCGTTCATTACAGCGGAAATGTTTCCAGCGTTTCCAATCGGAACCACGACTGCTTTGTCGGCCAGTTGGTATTGAAAGTCCTGAGCGATTTCATAGGCATAGGATTCCTGCCCCAGGATTCGCCAGGCATTCTTGGAATTGAGAAGCGCAACATTGTAACGTTCAGAAAGCGCCTCCACCACTTTCATACAGTCGTCAAATACACCCGGGATTTCAAAGACTCTGGCACCGCTGCCCAAGGGCTGGGAAAGCTGCTGGCTGGTCACTTTTTTATGGGGCAATAATACCGCAGATTTAACTTTCGGCTGAAGATAAGCGGCATACAGTGCTGCAGCGGCTGATGTGTCACCGGTGGAAGCACAAATCGCCAGCACCTCGGATAAGTAGCCTTTTTCAATTAAAAAATGAATATAACTCAGGGCGCTGGCCATCCCCCGATCTTTAAAGGACCCGCTGGGATTCTGGCCATCGTTTTTAAAAAAAAACGTCAGTCCGGTTAATTCCTGCATTCGCTCATTTGCTACTATCATGGGCGTATTGCCCTCTCCCAGATAAAGAATGGCCTCTAAGGGAAGCATCGGCCCGATAAATTCGTGAAACCGGAAAATACCTTTTAATGCCGGAATGTCTACCATCTTGCGATAGTCAAAAAGCTCATGCCATGTTTCACCGGACATCTTTTTCAGGCTATCAAAATTACGGTCATATATCAGCAATACCTGTCCGCAATCAGGACAAATATACAACAGCTTTTCAATGCTGTATTCCCGCCCGCACCCAAGACACCGGTAGAACAGATCCCCTTCAAGTTTCGGAAGGATATACGGCCGAATGTGATCCGGAAAATTTTCAAGTCTCATGCCTGATTCGTTCCATTCCCCCTAAATAGGGTCTCAAAGCTTTTGGCACAATGACGGTGCCATCACTTTGTTGATTGTTTTCCAAGAGAGCAGCAACGGTTCGACCGACAGCCAAACCAGAACCATTTAACGTATGGACAAGTTCGGTTCCTTTCTGTCCCTTTCGTTTAAACCGAATATTAGCTCGTCTGGCCTGAAAATCTTCAAAATTGCTACAAGACGATATTTCCCGATAGACACCTTGAGCCGGCATCCAGACTTCAATATCATAGGTTTTAGCAGAAGAAAAACCCAAATCACCGGTGCACAGGATGACCACGCGATACGGAATTTCCAATTCCTGCAATATCTGCTCGGCGTCAGCGGTCAATTTCTCAAGTTCATCATAAGATGTTTCAGGGAAAGTAAATTTTACCAGTTCAACTTTGTTGAATTGATGCTGACGAATCAAACCACGGGTATCTTTGCCATATGATCCTGCCTCCGATCTGAAACAGGGAGTATAGGCTGTATAATAAATGGGAAGCATGGATTCATCAAGAATTTCGTTTTGATGAATGTTCGTGACCGGAACTTCAGCCGTTGGAACCAGAAAATAATCCCATCCATTGAGTTTAAAGAGATCCGCCTCAAATTTTGGCAATTGGCCGGTATTGGTCATGGATTCCCGGTTAACAATGAAAGGCGGCAACACCTCCCGGTAGCCGTGACGAGCAGTATGAATATCCAGCATGAAATTTATCAGAGCCCTTTCCAGTCTGGCACCCGAACCAAAATACAGTGGAAAACGAGCACCGGTAATGGTAGAAGCTTTCTCAAAATTTAAGATTTGTAAATCTTCACCCAGATCCCAGTGCGCTTTTGGTTTAAAATCAAACTTCGGGAGG
>JAGYNR010000081.1 GCA_018399715.1 Desulfobacterales bacterium
TCCTTGATCTTAACGAAAAATCCTGGTTTTCGTTCGGGCACTAAGTAATCATCTGTCTGTCGGTTTGTACAGAGCAAAAAATATGAAAAACAGGCCGGAAAACTATCATTTGATTTTTGATACTGAATTTGGCAGTTGTCTTTTATTGTTTAAAAACAATCCATTTGTAATTACCCGTTTCGTATTGCCGGATAAAAACGAACATGAATTGGAGACAAAGGTATCCCCAGAGCTTTGGGGGATTCCCGGAAAAAACCGGGAGGCAATGAAAATTTCCAGAAAGATCATCAACTATTTTGCCGGCGACTATTCTTTCACGTTATGTCCTGCCTGGCACCTGCTGAATACAGAAACATTGACAATCCTGGAAATAAACGTCCTGAAAGCAGTGGTTCAGATACCATACGGTCGGGTTTGTTCTTACAAAGATATAGCGGTAAGTGTTGGACGTCCGCTGGCATATCGGTTTGTGGGATCAACCATGGCCAAAAATCCTTTTCCTGTTTTGATTCCTTGTCATCGTGTCATCCGGAATGATATGTCAATCGGTCAGTACGGCGGGGGGCAGAAAATGAAAAAAAAATTGATTGAACTGGAAGCAAAAAATGGAGTAAAATTAAATTTTTAACATCAAGAAAGTTATACACAGATTTAGTTATGAGACAATATGTTATCGATGAAATCAAACCGCAAGATTATGAACAAATAAAAAATTATCTGGATAAACATTTTGAGCAGTCCACCATGGCAGGTATATATTGGATTCCTGTTGACTATGAACTATTAAATGATATCCAAAAACAACATACAGACTGTCAGCCGTTTTATTTTGCCGTAGAGTTACTTCCGGATCGTCTGGTTTGCGAGCTGCTGGTTCGTACCAAAAATTGTATGCGATGTAGTTGTATGGGAATGGCCGATGAAGATCAGCGAAACTGGTTTATCACATTTGCTGACTCGATTTTTGAAAGGCTTGGAATCCGCTTTTAGAGCGTTTGACAATAACAATAAAAACGGAGAAGCAATGTTTCGAACTACCTTTATCATGGCATGGACAGCCGTAATTACAGTTTTTTTCGGGATAATGGCAATCACGGTATCCCTGCTGGACAAAAATGGCAACATGGCTCACAAAGTTGCCAGAATTTGGGCCGGATCGATTTTGGATGTCAGCGGCATTCGGGTAAAAGTCAGTGGATTAGCTAATATTAATCCTGATAAAACGTATATATTCATGGCCAACCACCAGAGTAATTTCGATATACCTGTACTGCTGGCTTATCTACCTGTTCAGTTTCGGTGGCTGGCAAAGGAGGAACTTTTTAAAATTCCGATTTTTGGATATGCCATGAAACGTGTCGGCTATATCAGCATCGATCGGACCAATTTTCGATCTGCGGTTAAAAGCCTGAAAAAGGCAGCCCAGATTATTAAAAACGGGACATCGGTTGTCATATTTCCTGAGGGTACCCGAAGTAATGACGGTCAAATTTCCGATTTCAAAAAGGGGGGGTTTAATATGGCACTCGACGCCCAGGTACCGATTGTACCCATTGTACTTCATGGAACCCGGGCCATAATGCCCAAACAGCGACTTCGGATTCGACCTCAAAATGTTTCCATGGAAATCAAAAATCCCATTGAAACGGTTTCCTATACCCGAAAAACCAATAATATGCTAATGTCCCGAGTAAGAAAGAGTATCCTTGTATCTTTTGAAAGGGATGTGGTAATCGTGTAATGCTAAAGATCATACCTTTGGGCGGCTTGGGCGAAATCGGTCTAAACATGATGGCTTTTGAGTTCAAAGATTCGATGATTGTTGTGGACTGCGGCCTCATGTTTCCTGAAGATTATATGCTGGGGATCGATTTCGTTATCCCGGACATCCATTATATTAAACAAAACTGTCAAAAACTCTGCGGTGTCATTCTGACCCATGCCCACGAAGATCATATCGGTGCGGTTCCTTATTTGCTCAAAGAGATCAATGTGCCGGTTTTTGGTACCCCGTTTACCTTGGGGATGGTTCGCCACAAACTCGAAGAACATGATCTTGTGTTATCTGCTATTCTTAAAGATATTCACCCGGGAGAGACCCTGTCTTTAGGAGATTTTGTCCTTGAGTTCATACGGGTTGCTCACAGCGTGGTAGATGGTATCGGTCTTGCTCTGCGAACACCTGTTGGCCTGATACTTCATACCGGAGATTTCAAATTAACCCGCACAAGCATCAAAGCAATGGACACAGATCTAAACCGTTTTTCTCAACTGGGTGATGAAGGAGTGCGCGTATTATTGTCCGATTCCACCAATGTTGAAAAGGAAGGTTACACTATTTCGGACCGTCAGGTGGGCGAAACCCTGTCAAGGATTATTTCCGACAGCAACGGCCGGGTCATTATTGCCTTGTTTGCATCGAGCATTGCCAGAATTCAACAGATTGTCAATATTGTTGATGCCACAGGACGAAAGATTGTATTCAATGGAAAAAGCATCGAAAAAAGTGTCAGTCTGGCCAAGTCATTGAACTATATTGATATTCCGGACAACCTGGAGATGACAATTGACAAGCTAAACAGATATGCCGATAATGAAATTTTGATTGTGACTACCGGCAGTCAGGGGGAACCCATGTCAGCTCTGGCCCGCATGTCGGCCCGTACCCATAAGCAAATTAAAATTCAATCCGGGGACACGGTCATTTTATCGTCGAAATTCATTCCCGGAAATGAAAAAGCCATTGCAAATATTATCAATAATCTGTACCGGCTGGGAGCGGATGTCATTTACGAAAAAATTTCCGCCATTCACACATCAGGACATGCTTTTCGGGACGAACTCAAGCTGATGATTCAGTTGACCCGCCCTGAGTATTTCATTCCCATACATGGGGAATATCGCCACCTGATACACCACGCCCGCCTTGCGCAACTTGTCGGTGTGTCCGAAGACCATGTGCTTTTGGCCGAAAACGGACAGATTGTCGAATTTGATGAAAACGGCGGAAGATTCGGCGAAAAAGTGGTAACCGGACGCGTTTTAATTGATGGCAAAGGAATTGGGGATGTCGGAAGAAGTGTGTTGAAAGAAAGACGAATCCTTTCCGAGGAGGGGATGGTCATGGTCAACATGGCTTTTGACGAAGAAACCGGAATTGTGATATATGGCCCGGAAATTGTTTCCCGGGGGTTTGTTTTTGAAACGGAAAACGGACATTTGTTGGAAGATGCCAAGTGTGTGATATTAGAAGTAATTGAGGAGCTTGATCCAGGGGTTCCCGATCGGCTGGAAAAAATTCGTGCCATGATTCAGAAATCTTTAAAAAAATACTTTTACTTTACCATCGGCCGCCGCCCGGTTATTCTCCCCTTTATTCTGGAGATTTAAGATTAACCCCATGCGAAAAGAAATTGCCGGTATTCTTCTTTTTTTTCTGGTGGTATTGACCTTGGTCAGCCTGTTATCCTACAGCCCGACTGATCCTTCCATTAACAATGCCAGAACAATTGGTAAAATTCATAATCATTTCGGTGTGATAGGTGCTCACCTGGCGGGCTTTATGATCGGGTTGTTCGGGTTGGGAGCATTTTGGATACCCATCCTTCTCCTGATGCTTTGTCTTCAGTTTTTTGGAAAGCAACCGGTAGAAACGGTTTTTATTGTTGTCTCTGCATTGGGCGGAATTTTGCTGGTTGTTACGACCGGAAGTCTTTTGGCAATTCAGGATAACCATTACCTGCTTTTTGGCAATCAATTTTCGTCTGGTGGCATCATTGGCATTTCGCTCAAAACAATTCTGCTCAAATATGCCAATCCGGTGGGCGGCACTTTAATCCTGGCGGTGCTGTGTTTAATCGGTTTCATAATGGCTACCGGGGTTTCCATAATTTCTTTTTTCAAAACGATCTTTAAACAACTCACAAGGTTAGCGGTAAAAGTGAAGACCTGGTTGGCGATTCGGGCTGAACGCAGAAAAAAAGTCCGGCAACATAAATCCCCGGTAAAACCGGTTAAGACGGCTCGTCAAAATGAAACCGAAGATATAGAAATCAAACCACTGCCACAAAGTCCGATAAAACCAAATCAGAAGTTAAATCAACAACTTTCCCCATTCATCCGGGAAGATGGCCACTATCGTTTTCCTGCCGTCAATTTTCTCGATAACCCACAGACACCATGTATGACAGCAGATAATGAAAATCTTCGGATGCAGTCCGGGCTGTTGGAGAAAAAACTGGATGACTTTAAGGTCAAAGGCAAGGTGGTAACAATATTTCCTGGTCCGGTAATTACAACCTTCGAGTATGAACCCGCTCCTGGCATAAAAATTAACAAGGTTGTCAGCCTCTCTGATGATCTGGCGTTAGCCCTCAAAGCTATGGGTATCCGTATTGTGGCACCTATTCCCGGAAAAGCCGTGATCGGTATCGAAATCCCAAATGCCGTAAGAGAACTGGTGCATATTAGGGATATCATTATTTCCGGAGAATTCGAAAAATCTCCTTCGAAACTCACTATCTGCCTGGGAAAAAATGTTGTGGGTATTCCCGTTGTGGCTGATCTGGCAAAAATGCCCCACCTGCTGATCGCAGGGGCTACCGGTACCGGAAAAAGTGTCGGACTCAATGCCATGATAACCAGTATTTTATATAAAGCATCCCCGAAAGAGGTTAAATTCATTATGATCGATCCCAAACGGATTGAACTTTCCATTTACGACGATATCCCGCATCTGATCACCCCGGTGGTCACGGATGTCAAGAAGGCAACAAATGCTCTTTTCTGGGCGATAAAAGAGATGGAAAGACGTTATGAGATGCTGGCTGAAAAAAGTGTCAGAAATATCAAGCAGTACAACCAGAAACTGAACAAGGAGAAAAAACATAACGACATAAAAAATGCATCTGACAAATCCGGCGATAATATTGACAATGATGACACCGTTTCAAAGACTTCAGATACGTCAGAGCCATTACCCTATATCGTCATTATTATTGATGAGTTGGCGGATTTGATGATGGTTACTTCCCGGGATGTTGAAATAGCGCTGACACGGTTGGCCCAGATGGCCAGGGCGGCGGGAATACATTTGATTCTGGCTACCCAGCGACCCTCTGTTGATGTTCTGACCGGAATTATTAAAGCCAACTTTCCGACTCGCTTAACATTCCAGGTATCCTCCCGGACCGATTCCCGCACGATCATCGATGCTAACGGCGCAGAACAATTGCTCGGAAACGGCGATATGCTTTTTCTGCCCCCTGGTACCGCCTGTTTGCAACGGATTCACGGAGCTTTTATTTCGGAAGAAGAAATTGTTCGCGTCACCGATTTTCTGAAATCCCAGAAAAGCCCGGACTACGATCAATCCGTCACCGCAATACCTGAAGAGCAAACCGGAAGCTCCGAAGATCAGGAATACGATGATCGCTATGATGACGCTGTGGCGCTGGTGACCCAAAACGGCCAGGCATCAATTTCAATGATACAGCGTCATCTTCGCATTGGTTACAACCGGGCAGCCAGAATTATCGAGGTGATGGAAAAAGAAGGAATCGTAGGTCCATCTGATGGTGCCAAGCCCAGGGAAGTACTGGTTAAAGGATATACTAATATGCCCTGATAAACTGCAATGCAATTTGTTTATGGCCTGCTTTTTTTTAAATCTGTTTGATGTTGATTGAAACTTCTGACGGTCGGGTCATGAAGTAAATCCCCGTTTTTTCATCAGTGATTCGTAAGCTTCTGTTAAACGGATAAACTTTTCATGCTCTCCTCCCAGATCCGGGTGATATCTCCTGGCAAGACTTCTATAAAGTCGATTCAGGCCGTTTTTATCGATATTGTTCAGATGCTCTTCAGCGACATCGAAAATACTGCTTGCTTCGCTGATACTCACCGAACCCTGCTTCGGATATCCCCTGAAAGCCTTATGGCTGTTGATAAAGTCTTGAACATAATCATGCAGAACATTATGTTTTTCAAAGTCATTGTCAAAATACATGATCAGGTAACGAATCAAATATTCATGAAGAGAATTATTTTCAGGAGCAGGCAGCCGAAAATCATCTGACCGGTTCAACCGACACAGCTCTTCAATAAAATAGTCATCCATCAGATCCTGATCTAACGCCTCAGGAGCCAGTTTGGCTGTCATTGAACTGAAAAAATGCTGGAGGTCAAAGATGACATATATGTACATTTTTCGTTCATGACTCCGGAGATATGTTTGCTCATTTCGGATGAAATACTGTTCGATTTCATCCCGCGATTTACCCTGTAATTTTCGAAGCAAAATACCTGGAATCCGACCGATATACCCCTGGTCAATTCGTTTGAATCTCAGATAATGAATCCGCCGCTTATCGAATAAATGAGTGTGCCTGGTGAGGGCTTTTTGCTCATTAACGGTTAGTTTTTTCCGGAGTTTCATCTTTCCCCGGCTTCGATAAGGTTCCTGGACTCTTTTAATATCATCTTTCAGAAATGGCCAAAAAATTTCTTCCAGTTCTTCCTGATTTGTCACAGCTCCAGCCTGGTTGAGATCTTCTGCCAGGTCTTCCCGAATGTAAAATGATCTTCCTCCCGGATAAATAATATAGTCTGCGGGATTATCGGACAGTTCAAGAATCTCGCGGCTTTTAAGACCCTCTTGTGCCTGAAAAGTTTCCCTGATGTAATAATGCAATTTTCCTTTTATTCGCTTTCTAGCAAGATACATAAAAAATCTCCTTCATGTCTTCCGCTTCAAAGGGGAAATAGGGTAAGTCATATCAAGGGAATGACTGCCTTCGTCACAGTTCCCTTTTGTCATGGAGTGCTTAATTTGTTTTTTGAAATTCGAGATACTTTAATATTATTATAAAAAAAAATATGAAAGAGGTCAATGCTGCTATGATTGTTATCGATGCAACCTGAAATTCTTTTAAAGCGGGAGCGTTTTGAAAAAGTCGTTTTGAGACGGTCCGTAACAACGTTTCTTTGCTGCACCTTCAAGCGGGCCTTTCGGCATATGCATCAAGCTAAGGGCTGATCACCTGATTTCAGGGTGTCGGGAGTGCCTGTATCTACTGGTTTGCGTTTTTCCACGTTTTTGGTTATCGCAGGGTGTAAATCAAGCTTGTTAGTGAAAATGTTTTCAGACCGGCGCACCTTTTTTTGTCGGGTGCCACGGGCGAAGGCGTTAGCCTTGCCCGTGAATGAGCCTAAAGACCGGGGTCCGCACGGGCAAGCTTCGCTTCGCCCGTGGCACCCTGTTCCAACAGCCTTGGTTCACATCCGTTATCGCAGAAAGATAATTTTCATTATTCTGTGGGTACGAATAAAAACAGTTACTTACTAATCCAATATTTATTAGCTTGATGCTTATGGACCTTTCGAGGCTGTTTATACCAATACGGCCTGTTTCACAAAACCTGAAAATCCATAGTTCCTACTTTTTTGAAATACACCCTTTGATAAGTTTATCGTAAGCTTTGAAATTTTTCAACAATCGACCAGTTGAATATATCGGGAAGGCGGATCGGAAAAATTGTCGATTTTTCCGATGACACCGCGGACCTCTATTTTTGAAAAGGCTTTGACCGCCTGCATGTTTTCTCTGATCATGTCAAAAGATGTCTGTTGATTTTCAGCATCTACCAAAATGACACATAACGGTTTTAAACCCCTTTTAGATAGCGCCTCAAGGGATAAAAGGGTATGGTTAATGGTTCCCAGCCCAGCCCGGGCCACCAGAATCGGAGCGGTGTTCAGCTTTTCTATCAGATCAATCATCAGAAGGTGATCTGTCACCGGTACATGCAGGCCGCCGGCACCTTCAATAACCAATGGATGGTAATCGGTTGCCTTTTGGTAAATTTTCTTTTCGACCAGAGCAATATCGATTTGTTTTTTTTCAAAGCGGGCGGCAAAAAAGGGGGCTTTGGGCTGTGAAAAGCAGTAAATTACCGATTCCGCCGGGTCAAGTCCTTTTAACTGCTTGATATGGCGGTAAATAAATGCGGCATCGCTTTTGTTCTCATAAGCTGTTTGACATCCGGTTTGAAACGGTTTCAGGTAAAAAGGATGGTATCCTTTATGAAAAAAACAGTGCATTAGTAAAACAGACACGACGGTTTTGCCGATTCCGGTGTCTGTTCCGGTAACAAAAATCACCCGGTTGCTAGTTGACCATGACATTTCGGTATACCTCCTTAAACCGCTCCACAAAAATATCAATATCTTCGGGTTTGTGACCGGCGGTCATGCTGAGTCGAAGAATCGCTTTTCCCATCGGAACAGTGGGGTAACGCGCTGAAAAAACAAAAATACCCTTTTCCAGCAGACGATTTGAAATCTCCCAGGTTTTTTGTTCATTCCCAATTTCGATTGCGACAATATGGGCATCTCCATATACCGTAAATCCCTCATTGCGAAGCCTGGTTTTGATCAGCCGGCTGATTTTGGCAAGACAAGCCCGAAGCGCATCGCTGTTTTCGATAATTTCCAGAATGTCCAGCGCTGTGGCGGCATGGGCGGCCGGAAGCGATGTGGAATATATCACCGGTGAAGCAAAGTTTAACAAGTAAGATTTAAACCCCTTTGGTAACAGCGCGAATGCCCCGAAAAATCCCAGCGCCTTGCCGAATGTTCCGAGCGCGATGTCCGCTATATCACCGGCCAGACCCCGGCCGCCTGTACCCAAGGCACCAAAGGCATGCGCTTCATCGACCACACATAAAAACAGATACCGTTTTTTCAATTTTTTAATAGCGGCCATATCCGGAATATCGCCATCCATGCTGAAAAGAGATTCGGTTAAAACCGCTGTCTTGTCCTGCGGGGATTTCAAAAGCCTTTTTTCCAGATGCGACATATTACCGTGGTTATATCCTGTGAAACGACAGCCACTGAGCATTATCCCTTTTATGCTGCTGGCATGAATATGCTTATCGAAAATAACGGTGTCACCTGTACCAAAAAATGTCGAAATAATCGCCAGGTTGGCCTGATATCCACTCTGAAAAAAAAGCGCTTCATCATAGCCGAAATACCGGGCATATCGGTTTTCAGCTTCCTGCATGATATCATAGTTGGCACTGACCAGACGCGATGATGAGGCGGATGATCCGTATTTCAAAAAATTGCGGGCGGTTTTTTCCCGAAGAATTTGTGAATCCCCCAGTCCCAGATAATCATTGGATGAAAAATTAAGCAGTTTTCTCCCGCCGATAAAAACATAGACCCCATCGCGTTTTTCGATCAACGGGGGATTACGAAATAAGCCTGTCTTTTTTTGGACGGTCAGACGCTGCCGGTAGGTTGTCGCAAACATGAAAATACCCGTTCGTAATGGTTTTTTAGGCGTTCTTTTTGAAAGTTGCTATCATAGGAAAGGCTTGAAAACAAAAAAATTCCATCTGCAGCCAGAATGTTGCCGGCCGTTTTTGATGTCAGGTAATAAGCAAAGCTTCTGTCGGAATGGCCTTTTGCTGTTGCATCGAAACGATAATGACCTTTCACTATGTTTTTGACATAAAAAGTCAGACGTTTGGCTTTTGCAAAAAATACGTGGCGCTGGAAATCAGTTTGGTAGCGCAAATGCATAGCACCCAGTTGTGCCATGGATTCTACCATGCAAAACAAAGGCGCATGATCGGCAACGTATTGGGTTCCGGAAATTGTTTCTTCGGTTAAGCTATCAATGGTATCTATGAGAATAAACCGGTCCAGATGACTTTTTATGATCAATCGGTCCATTTTTTCACAACAACAGCGGCATTTTGACCACCGAACCCGAAATTTTCCAGTAATACGGCTTTTGTCTTCAAGGATAAATCCACTTTGGCAAACCGGATGTCTTTCCGGCAGGGGTCGGTAAGGTTGGGTATCCCCGGAATCCATCCGGTGTTCATTAATCCGGTACATATGGCCAGTTCTACAGCCCCGCAGGCTGATGCCAGGTGGCCGATGCGGGACTTGAGCGCAATGACCGGCGGAGATGATTTTCCGAACACCCTGGCGATCATGTCTGCCTCCATATTGTCATTGATGGGAGTCCCGGTGCCGTGAGCCGATATCAAGTCAATGTCTTCAGGATTTGTTCGGGCATCGGCAAGTGCAGCCCTGACCGCCTTTTCTTCCCATATCCCATCAGGGTGAGGGGCGGTCATGGTGTAGCCGTCCATAGAGGCACTGTAGCCGCATATTTCCGCCAGAATAGAAGCTCCCCGTCTTCGGGCATGATCTATGCTCTCCAGAACGAAAAATGCGCCGCCTTCGCCAGGGATAAATCCATTGTGTTTTTTGTCGAACACGTAATATGTTTCGGTTTCAGGATGAGATGGGTTAAGTGTTTTTAGTGCGCCGGATTTCTTGTAGGCCAGGATACCCCCGGGATTGATGCGGGAATCACCACCGCCTGCCAGAGCAACGGAAAGGTACCCATCTCTTATTTTCCGAAACGCTTCGCCAATTGCC
>JAGYNR010000082.1 GCA_018399715.1 Desulfobacterales bacterium
TTGGCGAAAAAGACAGTTTTCGTTCAGGCACTAAATAACATTAACTTTCAATGAAGGTACACAATGAACTCAGATTTTATTACTTTATTAATGAAAAAAATTGAACAGCTTGATGATTTCCCGGTTACCGCTGTTACCTATGGACCTCACATGGTCGCTGTTGAATCCAGAAAAACAGGTGTAGCCACCTGGGCATGGAATAACCATCCAGTCCCTTTGGAAATCCTGCCAAATCCCGACCATCATTATTCCGGCAAAACACTGGCACGAATGATTCAGGACGATCATCCCCTGAAAGCATCCCTGGGAATGGCAGCACTAAATTCCCTTTTACCGGAAATTCCCCCGCAATACGTCACCACGCTGAATGCCGGCGATTTGATTATACAACTGGGAAAGCACAAACGTGTTGCTATTATTGGCCATTTTCCATTTATTAAAAAAATGCAGGGAAAATTCAAGGAATTAATGGTCTTTGAAAAAAGCCCTAAATCCGGTGATCTTGAAGAAAACCTGATCCCCTGTAAACTTCACGCCGCCGATATCGTTGCAGTCACGGCAACAACCATTGCCAATAAAACGTTGGAAAATATCCTTTCCAATTGCCGGGAAGGTGCTGTCAAAATGATTATCGGGCCCAGCACCCCTTTGTGCAATATCACCTTTGAATTAGGGTTTGACTATGTCGCTGGTACACTTGTAGAAGATGCCGTACTATTAAAGGAAGGAATTGTAAACGGCTATACATTCAAACAGGTCAGGGGTGTAAATCATGTGATTCTTCACTCTGTTTAAAATTTGAACATCGAGTGTAATGGATTTCAGAAAAGCTTTGATTTACACCCGGATAGACCTTTAATATATGTGAATAGAGTTGTTATGCAAATAAATTTTCCGGTTTATATTCGTGAGCGCCTTCAATAACTTCTATGGCGGTTTTAGCCTTAATTTTTTTGATAAGGGTGTCTTTTTCAGGACAATGATCAAGTATGCAAGCAGCTATATGTATTTTGGTCGGTTTTTCACCATTTTTTTCGTTCCAGCAGGCTATTTGGGCAAGCCGGGTAACAACACTCACCCCGGGACATCCCCCGCAATTTAAAATCCCTATCAGTTGAGCCTCTTTATCTTTATATCGGCTAAAGGCGCCTTCTCTTCTGTTAAAAGCAACCATGCACCGGGAACATGCGATACAGACATTATCCATTGTGTTTTTACAACCGACAATAAGTATTTTTTCCATTTTTCCTCCTTCTGTTGATTATTAAAAAATGGCATTAATCATATTTCAGCGTTCATGTCAAACAATCAATTTTCAGACCAGCAATTTTACTTTTGACTATTATACCATACTATTTGTTTACAAAATTTTAGATTCTTTTCTGACCACATCCGATGATGCTGCATCAATATCGATAATTTTTTTTCCGTCTACATAATCTTTGGTGGCATATTGAGTAATATTTTGAAATTTCAATATTATATTTTTCATTTTTTCGATATTGTTGATTAATAATCGATACAATTTAATCTGACGTTGTTCATCATCTGAAACCGGGCGTAATTTTTCAGCACATGTAAGGGCAACCTGCAAGGGGTTGTTGAGCTCATGACCGACAGCACCTGCCAACTCAAGGACATAGAGCAACTTTTCTTTTGCACGACGTTCTTTTTCAACCTGTTTGCTTTTGGATATATCCATAAAATAGCACAGTGCAGCGCGTTTGCCTTTATACTGGATTGAAGTGGCGGTTTCCAATATCCATTTGGTAGTGCCGTGTTTATCGTTAATACAAAATTCGTAGGGAAAAAGACGCTTGCCCTGTAACATTTTAATGCAGTTTTCTCTAACCTGATCCCGATACTTTTGTTGGACAAGGCTGAACGGATGAGTTCCGATCAGTTCTGATTTATTGTATCCTGTAATACGTATAAATTCTGGATTGACATATTTAAATTTGCCATCTTGTACGATATAACAGCCGATCAGCGAATTGTGTATGCTTCGTTCAAATTCTTTTTCCGCCTGTTGGCGCCAGGTGTTATCCCGGATAAAACCTTCAACGGCGACAGGTTGTCCATTATCATCACGTATAACGATCCATCGGTCATGCAGTACCCGAATGGTACCATCATCTTTCAAAAGGCGAAATTCGACTTCTCCCCTTTCATTTTTGGGTTGAAATGATAATGCTCTGGCAGCCCTGACTTTATCATGATCACCGGGATGAATATGCAAAATAACACTTTTGGGAGACAGAACTTGCACGCCATCCTTTTCGATAGCAAACAAGGAAAGAAATTGTTTATTGAAGAACGGAAATGTTTGCGATTCGATATCATATTGATAGATGGCATCCTGGGATCGATCCGCAAGCTGCTTAAAGTCCTCGGACAGCATGCGAATGATCGTATTGTCTTGTTTTTTAGATACCGCCAACTCACGCTCCAAAGCTTTGACTCTGGCTTCCAATTCTTTATAGGTAGGCTGTGTGCTCATTTTAATTTAGATCCTATGTTTTCTGATCCATTGAGGCCGTTTTTTCTCTTTTCTTTTCATCAGAAAAGTATATAGCATAATCTTTTTATATAGTTTAATGCTCAAAAAAACAATGAAAAGGAATTCTTTTTACAGTCTAATATAAAGGCACATTTGCCGGTGCATATACGGCTGATAACGCATTATGTAAAGATTTCGGCCCTAAACTTGGTGAGCTAAAAGACAGGAAAGATGAATGGCCCAATAGAAATGATTTAATATACGGAAAACCATATCAGTTACCAGCAGATATGTCTGATATTTTGTGTTTGACTACTTCAGAATGCAAAGATTTCTCTTCTTCAACCGGCCTGCCCTCGTTTGGAACTGTTAATATCACCGTGCATCCCTTACCCGAAGCACTGTGAATTTCAAATTTTCCGCCCATAAAATTGATTCGTTCCTCGATATTAAAAAGACCGAACCCTTCCATATTCCCGTCTTTTTGCCGGATTTTGGAAGGATCACACCCTTTTCCCCGGTCTTTGACACATATTTTTATCCACCCTGTTTCTTTGCGGACTTCGATGACGGCAACATCTGCTGTTGAATGCTTAACAACGTTAAATAACAGTTCTCTAACCGATCGATACAGTAAAGAGCCAAGTGCTCTGGAGGCGGGCTTTACTTCATCATCCGTTTCAAGCCTGACTTTCAAACCATGTTTGGCTTCTATATCTTGTGCAAGCCATTGCAGTGCTGCCAAAAGCCCATTTCGATGCAGTACAGGCGGACTCAATTCGTGGGATAATGAACGGCATTTTTGAATGCTTTCATCGATAAGCCGGATCAACTGCTTCACCCGATCTTTCATCGTATCAATTTTTGGATCTTTTGATTCCAGCATTTGAAGGTGAAACCGTATGGCAGCCAAATATTGCTGCAAGTCATCATGCAGAATCATCGCAATTTGCCGACGCTCCCGATCCTCAGTGTTTGAAAGTTCCAGTGCAAGGCGTTGAAGCTGACTGGCCCGGGTTTCTGCAATGGCCGTTCGTTCGGTGACGCGTTGCTCCAGGGTTTCATTTAACTGCCTTAAGGCTCTCTCTGCTTCCTTTCGCTCAGTGAGATCGACACCAATTCGTAGTATGGTATCATTGGATAGGCGTATATTAGCCCATTCAATGGGTACACTTCTACCGTCCTTTGTAATGGATTTCCATTCCCGCCATCCGGCTTCATGGGATTGCATGGAGGCTGCTACCTTCGCTCGATAAGTACTCTCCGGATAGACCTTACTCATGAAATTGCCTTTGTTGGCGTCCTCTGTCGTCCAGCCAAGAACAGCTTCAGTATAGCGGTTTATCACAAATCCACCTATTTGGGCATCCCACATAACAAGTAAAACGGGTATATTATCAAAAATTTGTTGCAAAAGCTCTTTCTGTCGAGCTAGTTCCTCTTCCGTTTGCTTGCGTGCGGTGATATCAAGTGAATAACCAATCAATCCATAAGGAGATCCATCTTCATTACGTAACAAAGAAAGTGAAAGATGAATAAAAACGATCTGCCCAGACTTAGCCCTGGCGCGAATTTCGAGTTCCCGTTCCCCTTTATCAAGCACCGAAGCCATTATCTTATCATTTAATACCGAAAAGTCTTCCTGGAAATAAATAAACGATACAGGGCGACCCAGAGCCTCCTCGGCGGTGTAACCAAATAACCGCCGGGCACCGTTGTTCCACAGGGTTATTTTTCCATCCAGGTCAGTTGTAATGACAGCATCATGAACTTGTTCAAGGATTTGAGCTTCCCGCCGCAAAATTTTTTCTGCTTTTTTACTTAACAATGCTTGAACAATGGCCGGCGCCATCATTTTGATAGCCCGCAAATCTGTATCCCGGTAACCACCTGCCCTATTGGCGACACCTATCATTCCAATAGTTCTTTCAGCATGAATCAGGGGTACGCCCAGAAAAGCCCGTAAAGGGGGATGGCCGTTTGGTATCCCGACACTGTCAGGATGAACATAAGGAGTATTTGTATAAAATCCCTTACCATCCCGAAGCACTTTACCATAAATTCCTTTGGGATCAAATCCGCCAGGAAAGATCCGGTGTCCAACAGGATTCGCCATCCGGCAGGCTTTCCACCCGGGATTGCTGATGGCGATATCATACAACCGGCCTTCTTTGGAGAGCTCTGCAATGACCCCGAATTGGCTTAAGGTAACCTCTTCCACCACCTTGAGACACATTTTACCCAAGTCCTCTTCGGTATGGCAGCTCAAAGTTTCCCGAAAAATTCTATTGATACCTTCGAGAACGGAATTTTGTTGTTTAAGGGTTAATTTTTCAGCTTCGCATCGAACAATCCGATAATTATCTGACATGTTTCCGGATTTCAGATCGGAAAGTTTCCGGGACAGAACCAGACACTGCTGTTCTTTGATAGATAGTTGGGAGCGAACCTTCTCAAGCTCCTCAAGCAAGTATTTGCTGGATTTACTTTCTTTCAATGGTTATATAATCTGAAGGCGTTTTTAAAGGCTTCCGAATTGTATTAAAAATACAAATTTTTTATAATCTCAAGGAAATACGTTTTCATGTCAAGAAGATTTTTTCAAAAATTTTTTGTATGAAAAGCATAATCATCCTGATATTACAGGTTCTACTTGACATTTATCTCTTTTTCTTTTAGAAATATATTTTATGAAAACATCACATTCTTCTTCTCCGTCACAACATCAGGAAGGCCATCTATCTGCTACGGATACAGATTTACTGTTAGATATCCAACGCCATGTCATGACCTATCTCGGAAATGATTACATTCCTCCCCGTACAGATACTTACTATTATGGCATTGCCCTGAGTCTCCGGGACAAACTGATTCATCAATGGCTGAAAGCTCAGCGCAAATTTTATGAAAAAGATGTAAAGCGGGTGTATTATCTTTCCATGGAATTTTTGCCGGGCCGGTTTTTAAAAAATACCCTGATAAAACTGAATCTTTTGGAGGAATGTCGTAAAACGGTGGAATCGGTCGGTCTGAATATGAACGACATTGAGGAGCAGGAATGGGACCCAGGGCTGGGCAACGGAGGATTGGGAAGACTGGCATCTTGCTACATGGATTCCATGGCCTTTTTAGGTCTGCCAGCGTACGGTTACGGTATCCGGTACGAATACGGCATTTTTTACCAGGACATTGTACAGGGATACCAAATTGAACGATGTGACAATTGGGTGAGAACCGGAACGCCCTGGGAAATCAAACGACGGGGATACCTCTATATGGTTCGGTTTTACGGTCGCTCCGAAACTTATACAGATACCGACGGAAACATCCGGTATCGCTGGGTGGACACTGAAAATGTCATGGCCATGGCCTGTGATTTTCTTGTTCCGGGTTATGGTAAGGACAATGTCACCAATATGAGGCTTTGGGCAGCAGTATCTAGTAGGGAGTTTGAACTTCAAGAATTCAATGAAGGCGATTATATTGGTGCTGTTGAGCATAAAGTGGAGACAGAAAATATTTCAAGAGTGCTTTATCCACGGGATGAAAAAGCGTCTGGCAAGGAACTTCGACTGAAACAGCAGTATTTTTTTGTAGCCGCAACATTTCAGGATATCATCCGACGGTTTAAAAAAACAAAAGCTTCTTTTAATGATTTTCCTGACAACGTCGTTGTACAACTCAACGACACCCATCCGACCATCAGTATTCCGGAGTTTATGCGTCTTCTTGTAGACGAAGAAGACGTCCCATGGGAGACAGCCTGGAATATATGCACCCGTACTTTTGCCTATACAAATCATACCGTGTTGCCGGAAGCACTGGAGATGTGGTCAGCGGATCTTCTTGGTCGTCTCTTGCCCCGTCACATGGAGATTATTTATGAAATCGACCGGCGATTCCAACAGAAAATACGCAAAAAATATCCCGACGATCCGGAAAAAATTGACCAGATGGCTATTATACAAAACGGATGGGTTCGTATGGCCCATTTAGCGGTTATCGGTAGCCATAAGGTCAACGGGGTCTCGATGCTCCACACGGATATTTTGAAAAATAAAATTTTTAAGGCATTTCATGATTTTTATCCGGACCGGTTTATCAACATCACCAACGGCATCACCCCTCGCCGATGGTTGCTTCAAAGCAACCCACTTCTTTCCGGGCTTATTACCGACACAATCGGTGACGGCTGGATTAATGATTTAAATGAACTTTCCAAACTTTCAGTCATGACCGAACATCAAGATTTCTGTCGTGCATGGAGACGAATCAAAAACCACAATAAAACACTGTTTGCAAGCTATGTTCTGCGCAAAACGGGTTTGACAATCAACACGAAAAACCTTTTCGATATTCAGGCCAAACGTATTCATGAATACAAGCGTCAACTGCTTAATATACTGCATGTTGTGACCATGTACAATCGTATTAAGGCATCATCTGATTCCGATATTGTACCCCGAACCGTTTTTTTTGCCGGCAAGGCAGCGCCTGGTTACTATTTGGCAAAACTGATTATCAAGCTGATTACATCAGTTGCAGATGTTGTCAACAATGATCCTGATGTCAATACCCGGCTGCAGGTGGTTTTTCTCCCTAATTACTGCGTTTCTCAGGCTGAAAAGCTTATTCCTGCGGCTGACCTGTCGGAACAGATTTCAACAGCGGGCATGGAGGCATCCGGTACCGGAAACATGAAATTCGCTTTAAATGGCGCTCTCACGATTGGTACATTAGACGGGGCCAACATTGAAATCATGGAAGAGGTCGGTAAAGAAAATATCTTTATTTTCGGACTAACGGCCGATGAAATTGATAAACTCAAACATAATGGTTATGATCCCTGTAGTTGGTATAATAATGATCCGGAACTCAAATCTGTTATCGACCTGATTCGTTCCGGCCATTTTTCTCCAAACCAGCCCGATCTTTTTTCACCGATTGTAACAGACCTGCTGGATAACGGTGATCGTTACATGGTTCTGGCAGATTATCGGTCCTATATTCAGGCACAGGAAACGGTTAATCAGATTTACCAGAATGAGACCCAATGGACCCATCGATCCATATTAAATACAGCCGGCATGGGAAAATTTTCCAGCGATCGGGCTGTTCAGGAATATGCGTCCAAAATCTGGAAAATTTCATGGTAAAATATTAGTAAACCCATCTTACTTACGGTTGCTTCTTTCCTTTCAAATGAGATTATCATCAGTTTTTATTTTCACTGCCCCTTAATGTGATGGTTACGGCAAATCCTTTAGGGCTAAGGTTTCTGGCGGAAACAGTGCCTTTGCAGGTTTCGATACACGTTTTGACGATAGCAAGGCCAAGGCCGACACCACCGGAGCATCGATCCCGGGAAGACTCAGGACGAAAAAACGGCTCGAAAAGCTGCTCTACAAGGTCATCCGGCACACCACGCCCTGAGTCTCTGATTTCTATTTCCACATTATTTCCCTTTTTTTTAGCTGAAATCTGAACAGGTCCGGCTTTACCGGCATATTTTATGGCATTTCTGATAATATTGGCCAATGCCCGGCTCAAAAGTTCCGGATCTGCAATGCACCTGATGTTGGAATCGATATTTGTAATGAACTTTGTATGGGGCATGATCTCACGTTGCATCGCCCGTTGCAATACGGGAAACAGGTCAATGGATCTGAGGACGATCTTTGCAGTGTTCATTTCAGCCCGTGAAAAGGATAATAGTTCGTTGACAAGCTTCGACATGTGAGCAACATCTTCCATTACATCAGCAACCTGCTTTTGGTTATTCTTATTTACGGCTTGTTCCAGTATGCCAAGACCGATCTGAATCCGTGCGATGGGAGAGCCCAGTTCATGTGCCACATCCCCCAAAAAGCGTTTCTGCCCCTTTACAAAACCGTCTAAGCGAAATGTCATGTGATTAATGGCGTCACCCAAACGCCCGATTTCATCGAAACGGGGTTCTTTGATGCGGACATCAAAGCTCCCCCCGGCAATCGTTTCGGCTGCCCGGGTCATTCTGGCAAGCGGTCTGGTAATATTTCTCACCAATGGTATCCACAACAAAACGGAAATAAGCATAACCACAGCAGCTATGATGATCCAGGGAAGCGGATCGAAAAAAAAACCGTTTCCGGTTATAGAACCCGATACAGCCAAAAGTACGGCGTGTACCGGAAATCTGGATGGTGAAAGGAACACGGGGACACGAACCCCTGCCCAATAACGTGTCGGATTTTTCGTTCGTATCATCAATCGGGGTTTTCGATCATGCTTATCCACCACTGTTGGCGAAAGCAGCATTTTTCTTCTTGGGAATTTACGATGAAAACTTTCCGACGCCATTTTTGTTACAGGTTCAGGAATATCCATATCTCTGGATACATATTTTAATTTCCCTTTCAGTAACAGGGCAAAATCCACCTGGTGAATCTCTGCATGTCTGGCGAGCACATCGGACCAATCATCTTGAG
This sequence comes from Desulfobacterales bacterium, assembly GCA_018399715.1. GTDB lineage: Bacteria > Desulfobacterota > Desulfobacteria > Desulfobacterales > SKZT01 > M55B149. The sequence continues at coordinate 8,968 of JAGYNR010000082.1, forward strand.
GTACCTGACGCAACTCATAGGAAATCAATCTGCCGGCCGTTCGCAATCGATCCGATGCCTGGCGACCCAAAACAGTATACATATCTACCTGGGACTGAAACGCATAGAACCCAACCAGTACCGCTGCAACAAGAACCAGGTTTAAAAAAAGCCAGAAAAGAATTTTAGAAAATAAAGACGAAAAAAGGTTCATCATTTTTGATATATCGGATCCATAAACATATATCCGACAGATCGAACGGTTTTAATGAATCTGGGATTTCGGGAATTATCCTTGAGCTTTCGTCGCAGCGAGGAGATATGAACATCCACGGAGCGATCGAAAACCTCATAACTTCGATCGGAAATAGCATCCAACAGCTGATCCCGCGACAATACACGTCCAACCGACCTGGATAGACAGACCAGCAGGTCAAATTCGATGGGCGTCAGGTTTAATAAATCCTCATTCAACCGAACCATCCGTGAAGATTGGTTGATCTGTAAGGAGCCAAAAATTAATGTTTCATCCACTACATCGAGGGCAGGGTGATATTCGGATTTGAAAAACCGGCGTACCACGGCACGAAGACGCGCTAAAAGTTCCCGGGTAGAAAAGGTTTTGGGTAAATAGTCATCGGCACCTATCTCAAGTCCCACAATTCTGTCGGTTTCATCTCCGCGTGCCGTCAGCATTAATACCGGAATATCCGACACTTTGCGCAGTCTTTTCAGCACTTCGAATCCATCCATCTCCGGCATCATGACATCGAGAATAACGACATGAAAATCACCACTCAACGCTTTTTCCAGCCCCTGAGTCCCTGTATAAGCAGCATCCACAGCATAAGCCATCGGCTCTAGATACGCTTTAATCAGCCGGCAAAATTTTTGGTCATCATCGACAACCAAAACCTTGATGCCGGGATCTGAAGTTTCGTGATTATTCATTTGCTGATCGTCAAAAATTAATCCTAAACTTGAAAATCCCGAAAGGTGAAAAATTTTGGAAATAAACAAAAAATCAACAATGCTAAATGTACACTCCCCTAACCCCATATGCATCTTATCGCAGGGTGTAAATCAACCTTGTTGGTGAAAAAGTTTTCAGACCGGCTCACCTTTCTTTGTCGGGTGCCACGGGCGAAGCGAAGCTTGCCCGTGCGGATCCCGGTACTAAGCGTTTAGATGTATTCGCCTCAAGAAATCAGAGGGTTACGATTTCTAGTTTGGCCAATCGGGCTAACTCGGTTTGCCTTCCATCTAGTGTTAAAAACTTTTGC
>JAGYNR010000083.1 GCA_018399715.1 Desulfobacterales bacterium
ACGAAAAATCCTGGTTTTCGTTCGGGTCCTAGGTATAAAAAACTTAGGAGGTGAAATCTATTGATGACCAGAAGAGAAATGTTGAGCCGTATGGTGAAAGGCGCTGCCGTAGCTTTCATACCCGGGGTTTCTACTTCAGCTTTCGCATCATTGTTACCCCATAAACCGCCAATTTCCGGAAATCTTTCATTTTATAATATTCACACCCATGAAACGCTTTCTGTTCGCTACCTCAATAAAAACCGTTGTTTGGATAAGGGCGCCATTGTAGATCTTAATTACTTATTCAGATGTCATTACGATGACAAGGTGCATCCCATCAAAACGGAGCTTTTTTTTCTCTTAGATGAAATCCGAACCCGATTGGGAAAAACTGATCGCCCCTATCAGCTCATTTCCGGATACCGGTCTCCCAGCTATAACCGAAAGCTTCGCAAGCTAAATTGTGGAGTGGCCCAAAAAAGTTATCATTTATATGGGATGGCAGCCGATGTCCTGCTGGAAGATGTTCCCCAACAAACGCTCTGGGAAAAAGCGGTGGAACTGAAAAAAGGGGGCGTCGGCAGATATTCTAAATTTATTCATATTGATGTAGGGCCTGTTCGCTGCTGGTAAAAAATAAAAAGTGAGGTTTTTTAGCATTATTGTTAAGGTACCATGGTAACTACTGCTTTTGGTATAGAATCGTAAGATAGTTCCTTCTGAAGAGCCTCCCATAAGATCCGGTCTCTTCCGTAAATATCTCTTCGATAGTTGATTTTTTGTTCATTATCCACCCATGCGGTATGATACAGCAAATGTATGGTGCACTGGCTGGTGATGGGCACTGCGTGGTGGTTGCCACTTTTGATGATAGCTTCAATATGTTTGCGGGACCATTTTGGGTTATCGGAAAGCAAAAAAACGGCCAGATCTATTGGTTTTTCTGCCCGTATACATCCGTGGCTCAATGCACGGTCTACTCTTTGAAAAAGGTATTTCGAGGGCGTGTCATGAAGATACACGTCATATGAATTGGGAAACATGATTTTAACTCTGCCCATCGTATTCCAGGGACCGGGAAGCTGACGGATACGTCCGGGAAAATTTGTTTCATCCACGGATTTCCAGTCGATATAATCGGAATTGAGCACCGGGCTTTCAGGAGCCCATCCGGCCACAAGTTCATAGTGATTGTTGGTTATATAGCCGGCATCGGATTTAATCTTTGGAAGCAGCTCTTCCACAGCAATACTCCGGGGAACATTCCAATAGGGATTAAACTCAATGTAGCCTATTTTTTTGCTGAACAGCGGTGTTTCGTTATAGGCTTTTCCTACAATGACGCGCATACTGACTTTTTTTTCTTTTTTTCTGATCGCATCCAGCGTAAAAGCCGCTATATTAACCCGAATATGTCGGGCACCCAGATTTCGCGGAAGCCATCGCAAACGCTCTAAATTAATGATGATTTGTTTTTGGCGCTCTCCTGCTGAAACATTAAGCTCTTTTAAAGTGTTAGGTCCCACCATGCCATCGATTTTGAGACCGTGCCTAGCTTGAAATCTTTTTACAGCATCCGCCATCGCGCGGTCAAAAAAATTTTGCTCCTCGTAAAGCCCATAGGGTAAATAGCCTTCGATTTCCAGGCGTTGTCTTAATAAAATAATTCGCGAATCGGTATCCCCCAAACACAATAATTTACCAGTTGGTATAACCGGCCAGCCACCAGCATCTTGTAAAATTTTCAAGAATTTTGCCGCTTTTATCATTGGTTGGTAATCTGCATGAGTCGGTGTCAATTGCCTCAAAACAGTTTCAACTCCGATTTTTTCCACGCACAGACAATTAAGCGCATTGAAAATGTCAATGTTACTTTTTTCGACACGCCATTGAGGAAAAATATTTTCAGGGTCTATCTTACCTCTGGCCAAATGAAAACCGAAATTAAGAAAAGCATCGGTCATCATAATATCGAATCCGGCCAGTTCGTTTATTTCTATTTCTTCTCCGGCAATTTTTTTCTGGTTAATTGATGTCAACCATTTCTGAATGCAAGAAAAATGATAATTCTCCCGGTTTAAACCATGAGAGTCAGCCTCGACAAGTATACTCAGAAATTCAAACACCGGATTCGAAGGCTTTCCATGGGTGATCCAAATTGGTTCAAATTTTCTGTTTTGATAAAAATCTTTTAATTTGCTGTTCGAATAGATGGACTGACAACCAAGGAAAAGACCGCCAATATTCTGGGAACTCAGAAGAATTGTCCGAATGGAATCATGGATATTATGACTTTTACTTTGGCTTTTCGGAACAAAAATAAAAAAGAAAATCCAAAGCCAAAAAACTAATTTTTTGTTAATGTTCATGGTGAATTACTTTGACCTTATAATTTATAATAGTATACAAAAAACAGTATGTTTTTCAATGATAATTGTTCTGGCAGATTTGGCTTTCGAATGTCATCGTTAACACGAACATATCGGAGAAAGAATAAATCAATGCCAGGTTATCGAAAAGGATATCTAAGTGGAGGATATTCGAATAAAATCAAGTCTCAGAAATGAAGACATCCGGTCACTGAACTTTATCAGAGAGCAAAATGCTTTTATTTTTCGACGGCATTATCGAAGCGGGCTGCGTTCTCACATAATGGAAATGCTTTGGACCAAAGATCTTAACAATGAAATCCATGGTGTTGGAAAAGATGGTATCCGATGGTTTCCTAGGGCGAGGCCATTGAAAATGCTGCGTATATTCCGTCGATATTTTAAAAACCTGAAACAGGCGATAGAAGAAATTGACAGGTTCCACATTTTGGTAAATTATCTTACCCCCAAACATTTGGCTATGTCAGAAGAATTCCTTGTAGACTATATTGTTCAACAAAAGCGGGATATACTGCTGTGTGGCCTGCAGGAATATGTCGATGGTGAAAACCTTGATCCCTGGACCAGAATCCGGTCCGGATATATCGGGTACCTCGCAGACCGGCTGCTTACAACAAGAAATGGCTCCGAAGCCTTTACAAAAGAACAGTTGATGGTAAATATCCGAAGCAATACCGAAAGCTTTGTTAATCGAATAAAAACAATGATTGTAGAGAAAAGGTATATTCCGGATCTGGCAGGTGTCCGAAATGTTCTGGTGACAGGCAACGGACAAATTAAGCTGGTCGATATTAATAATATTTCCTTTGTATCTTTTAATGAGTGCATAATCACCGATGATATCGGTTATCCTGTCTGTGATAAATCCATAGAGGCGTTGGCATTAATCGAAAAAATAATTCTGAATAAAAAAATCAATACTCGTGATCCGTTTTATGCAAGGCTTTTTCAATCCGGGAGGCAATCGGAAATAGAACGATTGCACCGTCGGTTTCACCAGTCTGTTCAAACCAAAGGTTCCTTTTTTTAATAAAAAAAGTAAATGGCTTATGATTAACATAGAAGATAAAAGAAAAGCGCTTCATCAGATTTATGAAGCGTTTGAAATATCAGCAAGTGTTTATAAACAGCATGCCTTGTGTGCTCCCGGATGTGCCTTTTGCTGTATGCATTTTGGGCATGTTGATATTATCACGCTGGAGGGAGTAATCATTTTGCAACGGATAGAAAAATTTGCCAAGCCTCAGAAAAAGCAGATACTCAAAAAAATTGAAAAAAACAAACGGGATAAAGAAAGACAAAAAACGGTTCCATGTCCCTTTTTAAAAACCGATAAAACCTGCATGATTTATGAAGATCGTCCGTTTAGTTGTCGTCAGTTATATTCCGTGCAAAAATGTAATGGCAGGGGGCCCACCGTTCATCGCCAGGTAGTTGAAATGGCAAATGAAACTGTCCTGAAATTAAAAGCCATAGATCCTCATGGATATTCAGGACATCTTAGTTATATCCTTCACCTTCTCAGATGTCCGGAATTTTATCGGGATTATTGGAAAGAAAAGTTCAATCCGGCCAGAATCGTTGCATTTGGCAAATCTCATGATCTTACGATGAATCGAAATTTATAGAAACTTTTTTTTACCTCTAATCAGTCAAAAGTATCATTTAAAAAAAGACCTTACAAAAAATTCAGGTTTTATTTTTTCTATAAGCCTGTATCAGTCTTAACATCTGACCCCATATAAACGGTATTAAACTCATTTCAAGCAGAATCAGCCATCCCTGCCAACCCGGATTTTTTGTTTTCAATACATCTGACAGTCCCGGAAGATATATGGCTGCCAACAGCAAAACAATACAAAGAACAATTGATCCCGCGATATAGGAATTCTGGACAATATCATTTTTAAATATTTTTGACCCGGGATTTTGGAGATTATACACAAACCACAATTTACCAAATGCCAGTGTCAAAAAGGAAACGGTTACGGCCCGGTGATGATCAAAGTCCATCTTATAAAAAGCAACAGCAAGTGCTCCCAAAACGCACATTGCAATCAAAACAGCCCATCCGCCAATAGCCGCCCAATGATTTGTTGTCAATATCGATTCGCTTTGCGAGCGGGGTTTGTGCGCCATGATATCCGGTTCTCCCTGTCCCATACCGAGCGCAAGAGCGGGAAAAACATCTGTAATGACGTTCAGATACAAGATCTGCAAGGGCAGCAACGGGATCGGCAATTCGAAAAATCCACCTAAAACCGCTGCCAGTCCCACCACGATAACCTCGGCTACATTGGTACATAACATGAACATTACAGATTTACGGATATTACCAAAAATGATACGGCCATAGCGCACGGCTGTTACAATTGAGGGGAAAGCATCGTCTAAAAGGATCATGTCAGCCACCTGACGGGCTGCATCGGTTCCCCGCTGACCCATGGCGATTCCGATATCAGCTTTTTTCAAAGCCGGAGCATCATTGACCCCATCTCCGGTCATGGCTACAGTCTGGTTTTTTGTTTGCATCAATTTTATCAGGTGTAATTTTTGTTCAGGGCTCACCCGGGCAAAAATACTGGTCTGAGTGACCCGACTCCGCTCTTCGTCAGTCATGTCATCCGGATCCACCAAATCCTTTCCATGGATCACCACTGGGTCTTTTTCATCAATTATACCGGTTTCAAATGCAATGGCTGCCGCAGTAGCCGGCTGATCTCCGGTAACCATGACAACCCGTATTCCGGCTGCCTGACATTCATCAATGGCATTTCGGACATCCCTGCGCGGCGGATCCTGCAATCCCACCAATCCGAGAAACCGAAGATTTTCATAAGGCGGCGATTCTTCACTTTCAACAATTTTATCGGCTATCCCCAAAACCCGTAATCCCTGCCGGGCCAATTCTTCTGCCCGATTCAACCATTCATTTCGAATTTTATCATCCATTTCATGTTCCATAAATTCCGCTTCGTTTTCAGCAATCCATTGACAGGCTTCAATCACCTTGCTCGGCGCGCCTTTTACCGCGACTTCAAGTTTTTCATTTTGTTCATGATAGGTGGCCATCATCATTTTTTCTGCATCAAACGGCACTTCCCGGACTTCGGGTTTTTGCTCCAACAGTTTTTTTCGATCCAGGTCAAAGATTAAACCCGCCCACAGAAGGGCTGTTTCGGTGGGATCACCATGTTCTGTATCGGGCATTAAATCGCCGTCAATGTCACGTAAGGAAGCATTGTTACACAATACGCACACCTCAATTATTCTTTGCACAAGAAAATGGTCACCATTGTTTTTACCTTTAATTTCTTTTTTTTTCGTATCCACCAGAAAATCACCCACAAAGGTGCAGATTTTTCTTAAGGTCATGCGGTTTTCAGTTAAAGTGCCTGTTTTATCAGTAAAAATAACATTGGTGGCCCCTAATGTTTCCACAGCGGGCAGCCGTTTAATCAGCGCATTGCGGCGAGCCATCAGGTGCATACCCCGAGCCAGGGCAATTGTTGCGACAATCGGTAATCCCTCCGGAATGGCAGCGACCCCAAGTGCAATGGCAGTTTCTATCATCTTGCGCATATCATGGCCCGCCAGTAAGCCGACAACGGCGATACCTGCTGCAACAATCAGTGTAATCCAGGCTAACCTCCGACCAAGCTGATCCAGACGTTTTTGAAGCGGGGTCGCTTCTTTTTCGGCAGTCTCTGCCAGCTCGGAAATATGTCCCAGCTCCGTTTTCATACCAGTGCCCACGACAATACCTTCCCCCGACCCTTCAATGACAGTCGTTCCCTTATAAAGCATACACTTACGATCGGCGAGTGTCGCATGATCATCGACCGGCTCTGTCTGTTTTTTCACCGGTACAGATTCACCGGTAAGAGCAGATTCATTTACTTTCAGGTTGTTGGACTCTATCAAACGAATATCTCCAGGAACCAGATCCCCGCCCTCAAAAATAACAATATCGCCCGGTACCAGCTTGTCGGTCTCTATTTCCATTTCAGTATCGTCCCGACGAACCCGAATGGTATCTCCCTCCATTTTTTGCAATGCCTCCATGGAGCGGGTTGCTTTCCATTCAGTAACAAAACCAATGACTGCATTGACAATCAGTACTGCTACGATGGCAATACCTTCCGCCCAGTGCTGAAAAGCCAAGGCAATCACACCGGCAATCAGCAAAACCCAAATAACCATGCTCTTGAACTGATCGATTAAAATCTTCCAGAAGCTGCGTTTTTTGGCTTCTCTCATCCTGTTTGGGCCATATTGATCTATCCTTTGTATCGCCTCATTTTCACTCAGTCCACGGGACGGATTTACCTTTAACAGTTCGCCGATATCCTCTATTGTACGGTTGTGATAGGAAGCTGTTCGGGCATCATGGTTCATTACATTTCTCCTGATATTTATTATCCATAGGGATGAGTTTTCGTGCTAAAAATAGTAAGAAGGATTTATAACAATATGTCATTTATTGTCAATTATGACCGTTTTGACATTCCGAACTATAATGCATTTTTTTTAATAATTGTCGACCTGTGCTGTTGATATGTGCAATGCAGGTAAAAAACATACGCATCAAATGAGTCAGGAGACTTACAAGAATAGGTTTTTTGCCTTGAAGCGATACGGAAGGCGTGGCGTGCAGGGTATGAGACATTTTATGCGCCATAAACAGCTTTTGGTGCGTAAAACGCATCCTATTAGAAGGCTTTCAGGGAAATTTTTTTATAGGAAGCTATGGCATCGTGTAATTTCTTAGGGTTATTTGTGAGTCTTCCATACCTTAATCGTACTGTTTAGGGACATTGTAAAGGGTTGTCAGATCATGGCAGTGCTTTGGTCTGCATATCATGACTTGCGACTGACCGATAAGGGGCCCCAGCTTTGACAAGTTGGCATCACTTCTACCCGGTTTATGTTAACATGGGGTGGCTGACTGACGACCCAATGGATAATTTCTGCTATATCATCAGAGGTAAGCGACCGGGTTCCCCGGTAAACCTTGGCGGCTTTTTCAACGTCTCCCTTGAACCGTATCAGGGAAAACTCACTTTGAGCCATCCCGGGTTCGATATTGGTCACCCGGACTCCTGTTCCCAGCAGATCAGCTTTTAAGTTCCGGGAAAATTGTAAAACAAATGCCTTGGTCGCCCCGTAAGTATTACTTCCCGGATATGGCCAGTCACCGGCAACTGATCCCAAATTGACGATATGCCCGCAATTTCTGTTTACCATGCCGGGAAGCAACGTACGGGTACAGTACAAAAGACCCTTGATATTTGTGTCAACCATAGTCTCCCAGTCATCAAGATTTATCCGGTGAGATGGTTCCAGTCCCAATGCCAGACCGGCATTATTGATAAGAACATCTACATCAGAAAAATTTTCAGGAAGATTTCCGAGTTTTTCTGTCACTGCCTTTCGGTCCCGAACATCTAAGGAAATAACATGAACCTGAGTGGGTTTATTCAACATTTTTGCCAGTTTTTTCAGACGTTCTGTTCGACGGGCGGCCAGGATCAATTTATGCTCCTCGCCGGCAAAAAGTCTTGCACAGGCAAAACCAAATCCTGAACTGGCACCGGTTATACAAATGGTTTTTTTATTCATGGTTGCTGTTGTATTACCATCAACTGTCTGTTTATTTTACAGGCTGTAAAAAGCCTCTGCCATCACCCGAAAAATATAAGCGTTTCAATACCGATGGTTAATACTCACAGGTCTTCATGACCTCGCAAATGTGTGAAAAAATATCGGTTAGCCGCAAAATGCCAACGATTTTGTTTTCATCCGTGACCAACAGTGATTGACGACGCCCCATTACTATCTGGTGAATCGCCTCATCAAGGGTATCGTCTATGTCAACATACTCACCTTCCTCAGAAGTATGCATGATATCCCTGACTTTTATCTTTGTTCCCTTTCGGCAAATATCTTTCATAGGTTCCTGCCAAAGGTTATGTTTTTCGGCCAGGGATTTAAGAAAAAATTTAGTATAACCGCTGTAAGGAACTTTTTCAACCTCTTTAATGTGAGCATAACCTTGTTCCAGTCCTTTGATCAAATCTATCTGATCAATTTTACCGACAATTTGATCTCCATTGTATACGAGTATCGCCCGGTGGGTATACTGGTTTTTGTTAAATTTTTCCTGAGCCTTTTCTAAAGCAATAAGGGCTTCGTAAAGAGTGGCATCCTGATTTACTGTGGCATAGTCTTTCAGCGGCACCATGAGGTCTCTGAGAAATATTCGTTTCACTGGTTTCCTCCTGTGTTTTTTGGGATCTTTTTTTGATTTAAAACAGCATCTCAACGACCAGCGTTTTGATAAATCACAGTCGCAATAAATATACCACTTTCCACATCTTTTCTGACAGTGTTCTTTTTATCACCTTACTTGTAGACTTATTCGTGCACTATATAATCGGCATATGTTAGTTCAACAGATGGATAATGCATATAAAACATGCATATTGTGAAATGAACACCGAAAAATTTATCGTCCTTTTTTACCAACGAATCGCCATGTTTATCTGTTTTTTTGTCATTGGTGAAGGAAATTCTGCTTCTTCCCATACCGCCCCAGCAGTGGATGAAAACGGGCTTATCATTGTCGATACCGGTGTCGATCCGGTTCAAAATATCTATCATTTTTTTTGGGGGAAGGCATGGACATATCTTTAATTGCAAGTTGAGCAAAACTTACTGAAACCTTGAACTTTTGGGCAATTTGTTCCATTTGATCAATATATCCGTAAAGGGTGTTTTCGTAATAAAAAAATTTCATTGGGTTGCATCAGTTTGTATCATAGGGTCATCAGGTTATCAGTTTTAATTTCTAGGGGCCATCGGGCTATTACCGTAGTGCCTTTGTTTCCGGAGGCATCAATTTCCAGGTTTCCTCCTGAACTTCTGGCACGTTCGGTCATGATTGTAATGCCAATACCATTTTTGTGATTTTCCTTGAATAAGATATCACCTAATTCAAAGCCCTTACCGTTATCTCTTATGATTAGTTCAATAATATCAGAATTTTTTTCCAACCTGATTTCGACCTGATCCGCCTGGCTGTGGGTGACAATGTTTGACATGGCTTCCTGAACGATTCTGAAAATAACCGATTTCAATGATTTGGGGATATCCCCTTCCTCCCAAAAAATTTTTCTTTTAATCATGAGGTCTGGTTTGATATTTTTATATTCAGTGCACAACCATCCAATAGTTGCAATCACACCGAGGCCATTTAGCACAGTCGGTCTCAAATCGGATACGATTTGCTTGATATGGGTTACTATTTTCTGGTTGATATCAATAAGATTTGCCAATGCCTTGTATTCGGGGGAGCATGACGGAAACTTTTGCATAAGATTTTGGGCGTTTAACTTTCCTGCTACTAACATCTGGCAGATATCATCATGAAGGTCATAGGCAATTCGCTCCCGTTCGTTTTCCTGATTTTCCAAAAGTTTTGATGACAGAAACCGCAACCGTTTTTCAGATCTAAACAAAGCACTTTCGGCTTTTTTCCGATCGGTAATATCTGTCAACGTAGTTCTGCAAAACCAGTTTTTTGGGGTTTCTAAATAGCATTTCGTATCGAGCTTAACGTATAATTGTTGGGTTTTGTTATCAGGAGCCGCTAACCGAACCTCGCAGGAAAGGCTTTCGGATGTTTCAAGGGCTTTTTTGAAATGCGCTGATAAAAGCTTCCGGTCTTCGGTGACAAAATACCTGTAAATAGAGGCACCGATCATATCTTTTCGGTTCATGCTCATCATAGCAGCTGCTGTAAGATTGGCCTCTCGGATTGTTCCATCCGAATT
>JAGYNR010000084.1 GCA_018399715.1 Desulfobacterales bacterium
AAGATCAAGGAAGACGAAAATTTTAACCACAGACATACATTGAGTATTTCGAAGATTAAAATTTGAATCTGACGCAGATATTGGCGAAAAAGACGGTTTTCGTTCAAACACTATTTATAATATCACAGATTGGTTATGTTGATGAACGATTTTTTACCTAAAACAGATATCAAAGAAATGAGCCATCCTCAAATAATAAAATGGCTGGAGAGCAACAAAATTGCGCCTTATCGGGCGGGTCAGGTATTGAAATGGATTTATTTCCGGCAGACCGATAGGTTTGATGAAATGAGTGATATTTCCATGCAAATCCGACAACTGCTGTCAGACCATTTTGTGATTGCGCGGTTGCCGATAAAAAATGTGGAACTATCCAAAGATGGTTCCCGAAAATACCTTTTTGAACTCCAGGATCAAAATTTCATCGAAAGCGTTTTGATTCTGGAAAAAAATCATTACACCCTGTGTATTTCCAGCCAGGTCGGATGTGCTCAGGGATGTCTGTTTTGCAATACTGCCTGCGGCGGTTTCATTCGTAATTTAACCCGGGGAGAAATCATCAGCCAGGTACGGGATTTAATTCACGAGGTCAACAAAGACGCCACGGATAAGAGACGCCTTTCCAATGTGGTGTTCATGGGAATGGGGGAACCACTGGCAAACTATAAAAATCTGGTATCCGCCATTGAAACCTTGACCGACAGTCAGTTCGGTCTTCAATTATCAAACCGACGGATCACTGTCTCCACTGCGGGGATAGTCCCCAGACTTTATGACCTTGGCCGTGACACCGATGTTAACCTGGCGGTATCGCTAAATGCCACCGATGATAAAACGCGCAGCCGCCTGATGCCAATCAATCGAATGTACCCCATAGCAATGCTTCTTGATGCGTGCCGGAATTATCCGCTACGCCCTCACCGCAGGATTACTTTTGAGTATATTCTGCTGAAAGGCATCAACGATTCCGAAGAAGATGCCAGGCGGCTGACCAGATTGTTAAAACCCATCCGGTCAAAAATCAACCTGATCCCATTTAACGAGTTCTTCGATTGCAGTTTTCAGCGCCCTGACGAATCTACAATTGTACGTTTCCAGCAGATTCTGTTGGATAACCATTATACAGTTATGATCCGAAGAAGTAAGGGACAGGATATTTCAGCGGCCTGCGGACAGCTTCGCTCCAGAATGATTAAATGAGCAGATGTTTTACAACTGAGGGCGCAATGGGCAGCACTTTTATCATTTCCCGACGGTCAGGCGTGATTGCCAAAACTTCGGCACTTTTGTCGGGCGGGGCTTTGCTGTAACCGGCACAAATAGCTGCTGCCAGTTGGATATCCCCGCTTTTGGGAGAATCAGGGATAATCAAAACCGGCCCGGGATAACTAGTGACCTGCACTTTGATATCCTTGTCCGAATCATAATAGTTCAATATATTTTCGTTATCCTTTTGGGTACGGCCCACAATAAGTTTTGTGTTGTTTTTGCTGCGAAAGTGACGTCCGAATCTTAACAGTTCCAAATCTCTTTCACGGATATTTTGCTGGTGATCAAAAAGATCTTTAAGGCGCATACAGTAAATTTTGTCCGTCAGAAGGCACCCCCCGGAAGATGCCGGATAATCTTTAATGCCGTATTGCTTTGCCATTTCAATTTGAGGTTTGCGTGATCTGCCCGAAATATCTAAAAGACAATGCCGGTTAACCCAATTTTGCTTTTCCACGAACGTTTCATCGAGTTTTTTGGCACTTAACGGACGTAAAATATAGCCCTCCATTCCCGAATGTTTTTCCACGTATCTCAAAGACGAGCGGGTTTGGGACATCGGACGCTGTCCCATCACCTCTCCGCTGAACAAAAAATGAAACCCCTTTTTCCTCATCAGCTCTCCTGCCAGGCGAAACATTAACGCATGACAATCCAGGCATGGATTCATATGTTTGCCATAGCCGCAATTGGGATTTTTCAGCATTTTTAGAAAGATCGGCGTTATATTCTGAACTGTCAGCGGTATTCCGGTCATTCGGGCAGCATTTCGTGCCTTATCAGATTTGAAAAAGGGAGTTTCGAATGCAATCCACTCAACTTCTATCCCCTGATCTCGCAAAACCAACGCGGACAATATGCTGTCCAACCCTCCAGAGCATAGCCCCAATGCCCTTATTTTTTCTGAACACAAACCCGCCTCCTTATTTTCAGTATAATCATTTGCAACTTGATTGTTCCTATCAGTTGGCCTATAGTACGTTTTTATTACTGGCGTTTTGAAAAAAACCATAACGCTTTCCCGACATTATGGATAGATAGAAACCATAACACAATCACTTCTTTTTTGCAGGATCAACTAATGACATTGAAAGAAAAATCCAATAAAATCAATAAAATCTTAAAAAACAGATATCCCTCGGTCAAGACCAGGCTGGTTTTCAAAACACCATTTCAACTGTTGGTCGCCACTATCTTGTCGGCACAGTGTACCGATAAACAGGTAAACAGCGTTACGGAAAAGCTATTTAAAAAATTAAACACCCCGGAAGACTTTGCAAGCATTGACCGGGAAAGCCTGGAGGAATTGATTCGACCCACAGGCTATTTTCGCAATAAGGCGAAAAGCATTCAAAATTGTGCAACAACGATTATTGACCATCATGGCGGAGAAGTTCCCGATAATTTAAAGGAACTGGTAAAGCTTCCCGGGGTCGGGCGAAAAACTGCCAATGTAGTGTTAGGTGCTGCCTTTGGTGTGCCGGGAATTACTGTAGATACCCATGTATCAAGGGTGTCTCAGCGAATTGGGCTGACCCGAAATAAAAATGCCGTAAAAATCGAGTTTGACTTAATGGACCTGGTGCCAAAAGAAGACTGGTCTGATTTTTCGCTGAGATTGATTTATTTCGGACGCGAAATCTGTCAGGCCAGATTTCCCCGATGTGCAGACTGTCCGGTTTACGATCTTTGTGATTATCCGGATAAAACGGCATAGTTTAGTTTTTTATTTAAAAATTCGGTGGGGAAGGTTTTCTATTCTGCCTGCTGCTGTGATTTCAATATAGTCGAGTTTTCTCTGAAGTTCACTGATGGATGAAGCGCCGCCGTAAGTCAGGCCGGACCGTAGGCCGCCGACGATATCAGCGATAATCTCATCTTCATCTTCGCGACAGGGAATCTCCAACGAAATACCCTCGGAAGTTCTCCATTCAGCCAGTTCTCCATGGATTTCCTTTTGTGCTTCATTACTGGCCATGCCCCGGTAAATCTTGAATTTGATGTCATTTCCATCCTGATTTTTTTTCATGATCACTTTTCCAGGTGTTGGTCTGGTCCCGGCCAGCATACTGCCTATCATAACAAAATCCGCACCGAAAGCCAGGGATTTTACAATATCGCCGGGATACCGAATGCCGCCATCAGCGACTATCGACCTATCTACCCGGGAGCAGGCTTTGATTGCAGTCAGATTCGGAACACCGAAACCTGTTTTAATTCGGGTACTACAAACAGAGCCGCCTCCGATGCCAACTTTAATGATATCAGCACCAACGGAGGCCAGATAGTCCGCCCCGGCATATGTAGCAACATTTCCCGCCATGATACATGCATCGGAACCGAGCAACTTTCGAATATACTTCAGCGTCTGTCCGACATACTTGGCATGGGCATGAGCGACATCTACACAGTAATAATCAGCCCCGGCATCCCTGAGAGCTTCGGCCCGTTTCAGTTCATTTTGCGTACATCCGATGGATACAAAAACAGGTGATTGACAGGCTTTAAATTCAGATACATTTTCTTCAACAGGCATAAAACGGTGCAATACGCCGATGCCGCCCTTTCCTGAAATAAAATCGGCCATCTTTGACCCGGTGATGGTGTCCATGTTAGAAGTCATCACCGGCAGGGTAAGCGAAAGCTTTCCGGTTTTACATTGCATGGAAATGTCTACGATTTTTCGGGATTCCCAGTGATTATAGGATGGAACCAGAAGAATGTCATCATAAGTGAACGCTTTCATTTCAATCATTGTCTCCGGTGAGTTCTAACGATCAAAATCAGAATCGCTGAAAAAAACAGGTAAATTTTGAAATTAAAATTTTTTTTGATTGCATCGGGTTCAAATCATGTTAATTTTTTAATTAACTTCAATTATCTTATATTCAAAACAGAAAGGCAAGAAAGAATGAAACGGCTGATAATTTTGCTGATTATGATATTTTGTATCCGGAGCCCGGCAGATGCAAGGGTGGATCTGGTAACGCTTCCGGGAAGAGACACCGTTCAGCTTACTATTTATAACAGTGCCGATCTGACCCTGGTCAGGGAAAGCCGGGCCCTGACATTGAAAAAGGGACTTAATAAATTGCAGTTTTCCTGGGCAAACACCCTTATCGATCCTACCAGCCTTGAGATGCTTCCCCGGGCGGAGGCGGACAAAATCGATATTTTCAATCTTTCTTTTCCTCCCAGCATTACCCACATGGGAATATTTCAGATTCAAAGTCAGATCAGCGGAACGGCACCGGTTGAAATTACCTATCTGACCAGTGGCCTTTCCTGGCGGGCATTTTATATGGCTACCCTGTCTACCGATGAGAGCAAAATGAAACTCGATGGATATGTCAGGGTCAGCAATAACTCAGGCGAAAATTACGACAATGCTCAAATTCGCCTGATTGTGGGTAAAATAAACTTGCTGGATGAAATCGTCGATCTTGCCAATCGAAAATATCCATATAAACGACCGGGACCCGAACCTTCAATCGGTGCTGATCAATATGAGGGCCGGCAGGTCCGCCGTGTTTTTGAAAAAGCCACAAGGGCGGTTGCAGCGGAATCAAAAGTAAAAGAAATTCAAAAAGAAGGCATTTCAGAATACTACCTGTATACCATCGAAGGAAGGGAATCTATCCGGGACAAATGGTCCAAACGGCTTCCCAGCTTTGATATTGACCGGATTCCCGTAAAAAATCTTTACAAATTCGACCAGGATCGCTTTGGGAACCAACCTGTCCGATTTTTGATATTTAAAAATGATACAGCCCACCATCTGGGACAGACTCCCATTCCCGAGGGAGACCTGAAAATTTTCAGAATCGTAGACAACGAAAATCATTTCAGTTATGAGGGGCAGTGCCGTTGTCGATATATTCCTGTTGATCAACAATCGGAATTGAACCTGGGCAGCGTGGAAAATGTTATCGTAGAACCTGTGCTCATGAAATACGAAAGTGATAATTACACATTTTACAAAGATGGAAATATCAGCGGCTGGGATGAAGTCCACTGGTTTGAAGTCAACATTAAAAATACAAGAGATATTCCGGTTACCATCGAAATTATCAGAAATTTTTCTTCTGGTAAGTGGAAACTGGAAAACCGTGGAGATTTTGGAAATTATGAAATAGTGGACAAGGACACGGTTAAATATACTCTGGAGGTAAATGGTAACAGTGAGAAGAAATTTTCCTATGACGTTCGAACCTATCATGGCCAAAGAGCCGAACTGAAAACAAATGGCTGAAACCGAAATGATCCAACCAAACTATAAATTTTCCGGAGGCTGAAATGAAAGCTGTAAAACCAATGATTTTTGTTATGATAATCATATCAAGCCTGTTTATAATGACTCCAGCTTATGGCCGGATCAAACTGGTTTCCCTTCCGGAAAGAGCGGATACAATTATCCGCCTTGAAAACCGCCACGCTACGCTCATTGAGGAAGAGCGCGTCTTGACCCTTCAAAAAGGAATAAACCATGTGGATTTTTCCTGGAAAGGCGTGAGCATTGATTCAGATTCTATCCGGCTTTCCATTTTAAGCCATCCTGACCAGGTGACGCTGCTCAATGTCAGTTATCCGCCAGGTGAAGAAGCGCTGGTTTGGGAAATTTCGAGCAAGGAGGCTTGGGAAGAAAGGGTACGGGTATCCTATCTGTTGAACAATATAGACAGCCTTATTGCCTACAAGGTCATAGCCGATATGACGGAGCAATACGTTGACTTTAAAGGCAATCTTATCTTACGGAATTTCTCCGGTGAGGATTTTGAAACCGCCCGGATTCACCTGGGGTTTGGAAATAGCTTTCAGCAAAAAATTTTACACGAAGAAACCCAACAACAGTTACTGTTTGAAGCCTCCAAAATGCCAGTTGAAAAAATTTTAACATTCAATGCGGCCGAATTACCATGGGACCCGGAGCGTAGTGACACCAATGTGGGCATTCCGGTAAGCTACCGTATTCAAAATATCGATCAGCACGGTTTGGGTTCCTTTGGCCTTCCTGATGGAAAAGTTCGGGTGTTTCAACATGACGGTTACGGGGGAGCCATTTTTTTGGGTGAGGATCAGATCTCATATGTACCGGTAGGTGAAACGGCTGAGTTTCAAATCGGTGCCAGCCGGGATATTGTGGTAACCCAACGAAAAATGCGTGACAATAAAATAAATATCCGGAGAAATCAAAAAAACCAGGTAGTGCTCTATGACACTGATGAACAGGTTTATGCGAAAATTGAAAATTTCAAAAACAGCCCTGTTTTGTTGACCATGATCCAGAAAATTAACGGCCAGTGGGTCATGGAAAGTTGCAATATGGATTACCACCTCAAAGATGCCTACACCCTGGAATTTGAAATCCAGCTAAGTCCCGGAGAGAAAAAAGAACTTACCATGACCTATCAACGGCGCAATATCCGTGGCCGATTCTGAAAAAATGCGCCTTTAACGCAGGTAATAACCGGAAACCCGCCATACTCCATCTGTATCCAGCATGGGAGTAACGGTTTCCACTGCCGATGCCTTATTTTCGAAAACCGTGTCAAACTTAATAACCACATACTTTCCGTCCGGGGCTCCCGGCAATGTTTCCGTAAATGTTTTGGATTTCAACTTTCTGGAGATTAGTTTGCCCAACGGCTTTCTGCTAGCCGCCAAAGACTGTTCCCATTGTTTACTGCTGACGGTTGTCCTGAACAGGGTAGCCGCTTCTTCCCAGCTTTTTTCGTATTGGCCACTATCTACAATTTCAAGCCATTCTACCGCAACGTTCACCGCCTCCTTCTCGATTTTTTCAAAGGCAACGGCAGCCGTCGTTCCCAAAAAACAAAAACTAACCGCCAGTACCAGAAAAAACATTTTGTTTCTGCCTGTCATAGTATCCTCCTTAAATAATTGATGGGGGTCAATTCATATCACCATACACCCTTTTGAAAATTTTAGTTGAGTTCAAAAGATTCCAAACTCAACTAAAGTGTCATAAACGCCCGACTGCTCAAGCCTGATACGCATAAATTCGGAAATTGTCGGCTGATAAGGTCGTCTGCGAAGAGAAATTCCAGCTTCCCGCGGTGTCCTGGAACCCTTAAGACTATTGCATGACTTGCAGGAAGCAACGCAATTTTCAAAATTGGTTTCACCGCCTCTTGATTTCGGAAGAATATGATCCACAGTAAGATTTTTTGAATATATTCCGCAATAAGAACAGGTAAAACGATCACGAATCAAAACATTTTTCTTGCTAAACGGCACCTTTCCTCTGAATACGCTCCTAACGAATAAGGATAGATCGTGTGAGGAACGAACCACGATCTTATCCGGTGGTTGAACAAGCCCGATTTAAGAAGGACCTATTTATAAAGGAAATAGCTTTTTCGGAAGAAAGCGAGCAGTGCCGCTCTTTGAAAATCGAAAGAATGTAAGGACGCACTTGTGCGACTGCCTGGAACAGGCGAAATGATCGTTGATATTTTCCATAAAGTTGCTGAGTCCTCCCGTATTTATCGTGAACTGCAGAGCTTCACCGGTGTTGCGGTTATCCCGGTTTCAATCGAAAACCAATGACTTTCATGGGAGATTTGCAGCAGGGGCACTTGAAGGCCGCTCTGATGCGAAGAGGGATTTTCTGAATCACTACATGCAATACCAGTTGTACGAGAGATAAAAGCTTTTTGGCATTGGGGTGGAGAAAGCCGTAGTCTCTCACTCTGCGAAAGCCTTTGGGGAGAACGTGCTGTAAAACCAGCCAGATAAAGTCTTCTCCCTTTTCGGTTCTGAAGCCTATTTTCTTTGTCCTGCTTTCAACATACCGGAACGTCACTTGCCCGTCCCTGTCGGCGATGATGTTTTTCTCGCTAATCACGCCTCGATAAAGATACCGGGAAAGATACTTTATAGCCGAGATGCCCTTGCCCACACGTTTGCAATCGACGATCCATTTTGATGGTACATTTTGGGGGATCGAAAACCCATTTGCTTTCAAGGCGGTCAGAAAGCGTGCGCGAAAGACCTTGGCAAGGTTTTGTTTTTTGAAAAGGTATCTACCCTTTTTCTTTTTCCACTGTTTTCTGGACTGGATGATGCCGCCGCCGGGAACAACAACATGGACATGGGGATGGTAATCCAGCCGGCGACTGTTGGTATGCAGCACCATGGTCATCCCGATTTGGGCACCCAGGTGTTTCGGGTTCAAGCCGAAATCTTTGAGCACACTGGAAACACACGCAAAAAGCAGAGAGTAGATCTCTTTTTGATACCGTTTGGCCAATGTTCTGAACTGGAAGGGCAACGTAAAGGTGACCATGAAGTAAAGCACCGGCAAAAGCTTGTCGGTTTGCCGATCAATCCACAGACTGGTGTTATGGTTTTGGCATTTGGGGCAGTTGCGATTTCCGCAGGACAAAGGTTTCCATTCGATATGCCGGCAATGTGGACATGATACCACCACTTCACCGGCTTCAATGGTCCTGCACTCCAGGATGGCGTTGAAGGCTTGTGCCTGGTCGGGTGAAAGTGCGTCTCCGTATTTACGCATGAAAGGTTGCCTGTATTGATGTAAGATCTTGGCCAATTCCATGATCACACCTTTTTGAAGTCCACATGAAGGGAGTTGATCAAAGAATTGATGGTGGAAAGGCTGTCTTTTTCAGTGAAATTGGTAAGCTGGGCGTATCGTGCGGTGGTGTTCGGGTGGGCATGGCCTAAAAGGGCCTGGATATGCCGCAGACTTAAGCCGCGTTCCAGCAGATGGGTGGCGATGCTGTGGCGCAGGGAATGGATGGAGACTTTTTTTTAATGCCGCATTCATTGACAACCACTTTCATGGCTTTTTGGGCGCCGCCCCTGTCCATATGGTTTTTGGCATATTTGACCCGATGAAGGGGACCGTTGGCGTTTGGGAATAATAATTTCGGATGTCTGTGTTTGCGCCATAATTCACGCAGGCCTTGCAATGTGAGGTCCGGCAGGGGCACGAAGCGGTCTTTGTGGCCTTTGCCCCGGCGGATGTGAACCTTTTTGCGGTCACTGTCAATGTCCCCGACCTGCAGAGACAGGGTTTCACTCAGGCGAAGACCCATGGAATATGTGGTCAAAAGAAATACCCGGTAGCGCAGCTTCCGTGTTTTTCCGATAAGCTGTTCAATTTCGGAAGGGGTGAGGATGTCCGGGAGGGATTTGATTTTTGGGGGTTTGACGATTTTGATCCATTGCCAGTCTTTTTGGAGGACGAATTGCCAAAAGAATTTGATTCCCCAGCAATCAACTTTGACAGTGCTCCAGGAATGGGTTTCCACCAATTGGGCAAAGTAAGATTCAAACTGTTTGGGCGTGATTTGATCCGGACAGCAATCAAAATGGTTCCGCAAGCGGCGAATCGCCCTTGCATAGGAATCACGTGTTTTCTGACTTTTGCCCTGGAGTTTGAGCATCCGCAGATGCCGTTGATACATTTTTTCGAAGCGTTCGGTTTCTTTCGGGTCCATTGTATACTCCTTTCTTGTGGTAATCGCCCGGAATTGGACGATTAAGGACAGTATACAGGATCTGAATATTTTTTTCCGCCGCGTAAGCGGCTTCGTTCAATCGGGATAGGACTCCTCATCACTGAGGAGCCCTCCCACACCACCCGGCATACGGATCACGTACCAGGGCGGTTCGGCTGATTAAGGGGATCAGTTACCGGGCAGATACAATCCCTTGTCAATAAAGTACTTTTCGGGCATGGCAATGGCTACCCACTTGATTTTGCTCATGTGCCAGTATTTCTTGCGGGCATTGCCGCAGAGCATGGCATCCCGATGAGCGATTCCAAGCCTCTCAAGGTTACGGACTCTGGTTTTCGGATTCTTCCACTGTTTCCAGATAAGACTGCGCAGTCTGCGCATGATCCATATCTTTAACCCTTTGAGGAAGG
>JAGYNR010000085.1 GCA_018399715.1 Desulfobacterales bacterium
AAGCTTGGGAAGCTTGTACTCTACCAACTGAGCTATGCCCGCTTGTAAAATTTAAAAATATTACAAAAAAAAAATTTTGTCAATAATTTACTTCATGAGTATCAATTGTATTTTTAGCTAAAAATCGTCATCTTGCAACCCCGTCTGCATGTTTTTATAAAATTTTATCTTATTAACAAAAAGTTTACGCCCAATAATTATACAATAACGCATTGCATCAATACCGTCAAATAATATCATCATGATAATCTTAGAAGCAACTTTAGCGTTGATTTTCAGATTACCCGCTGTTATTTATTTTTTAATGTTTAAAAAAAATGAACCGTCGGCCTGGCCTTCATGGCAGTGTTTGTTAAAATTTAGAATAAGAGATGTGGCAACCTAATGAAAACAACTGAACCCCAAAATATCCGAAATGCCTTAAAGCAATTATTAACGAAATTATCGTTTCAATATAACGAAAAGCCTGTATTTTCATTGGTATCAGGGAAAAAAAGCAATTTTTATATCGATTGCAAAATGACAACCTTATATTCAAGAAGTCTGCCTTTGATCGGCGAACTAATGTACGATCTCATAAGGCCTTTGAATATCAGGGGTATCGGCGGTTTAACCCTGGGTGCCGATCCAATAGCTGTCGCCACAGCACTCATTGCGGGTCAAAAGGGAAAAGACTTGATCTCGTTCGTTATTCGAAAAGAACCGAAACGCCACGGTCTGATGAAATTCATCGAAGGCCGGATTAATGCCGGAGACCGGGTTGTTATTATTGATGATGTTATCACTACGGGCGGTTCAACAATTAAAGCTATCGAAATTGCTGAAAAATCCAATCTTCAAATTGCCAAAGTGCTTGTTTTGGTAGACAGACAAGAAGGTGGAAAAGAAAATATTATAAAAAAAGGATATCAGGTTGAGGCAGTATTCACCACTACCGATTTAATGAAGGAATCGAAGCGATTAAATTTATAGGTCATTAGCATATCCGGTTTCACCCTGTATTTTGTATATCAGATACCCGGAAAAACAGAATATTTTAGGTATCCAACGAGGTCAAACCTTGTCGAATAGCAGCCTTGGTCAGTTCTGCAATAGAATGGATGTTGAGTTTTTTCATTATCTTGCGGCGATGGGTTTCCACAGTTTTGATACTGACATTCAAGTGAGAGGATATCTCTTTTGTCGTCATCCCTTCAGCAATAAGCTGAAGCACTTCCCGTTCCCGGCTGGTCAATTCATTACAAGGCGTACAACTGTCAGAAATGTGTCCGACATAATCTTCAATAACCATTCCGGCGATAGCAGGACTCACATAGGTTTGATTGTTTAAAACCGATTTAATCGCCAGGGATAACTCGTCAAAAGCACAATCCTTCAGCAAATATCCAGACACTCCGGCCTTGAACATCTCCATTACAAAGCGTCGGTCGGAGTGCATGGAAAGTGCAATTATTTTGGTACCGGGCAATTCATCCAGGATTTGACGAGCAGCATCAATTCCGTTCAGCTCAGGCATGGTAATATCCATGATCACCACATGGGGTTTTAACTTGCGGGTCAGATTCACGGCCGCTCTGCCATTTGATGCATCCCCTACCACTTCCATTCCCGTTTCTTTGTTTAACATGGATCGAAGACCATCCCGCATGATTTTATGATCATCCGCAACAATAATTTTAATAGTCATCTGTCAAACCTTTTCAATATTCGAATACAGTTACAAAACTATAATATAACAATTTATCAGCAAATTCCAACAAATATGCCAAACATAAATTCATTTCATAAATCAGACGCTCTGGTTTCAACTGTCAAAAAATGGTCCCAGCCTTTGGGTAAAATTTGTTGTACGGTGCCATCTGAAAAAACCAATTCCATGTTGTTGGTTTCGGTGATTACGCCCAGTTCATAAATCGGCCGGGGAAAAATTTTTTCATAATTTTTTTTTACTTTTTCGGCATTATCACTGCTTACTGTAAATAAAAGAGCGTAGTCCTCACCGCCGGAAAGAGCAAATTGAACAGGATCAAATGAAAATTGCCTGCAAAAGTTTTTCAAATCTTGAGAAATCGGAATGGTATCGGCGAATATTTGTGCTCCTTTTCCGCTTTCTTCTAAAATATGTTCCAAATCCGAGCTTAACCCGTCACTAATATCGATAGCTGCATGTACTCCTTTTTGCCGGGCCAAAAATTTGCCCTCTTTCAGATAGGGGCGTGGCAAAAAATGCGAAGCTTTCAACGTCTCGCAGCCTTTGAAACAGGCTTGGATATCATTTGTGATTAGAAAACACCCGGCACGACTTTCTCCCAAAAAACCGGTGGTAAATATTTTGTCTCCACACTGAGCTCGATTTCGATACAAAATTTCGTTTTCCGGCGCTGATCCGATCACCGAAACATTGATAATAAGGTCTATTTTAGAAGATGTAGTATCTCCGCCTAAAAGGTTTACATTGAATTCTGCCGCCAGGGTTTTCATTCCCTCATAAATATTTTCAACAAATTCAATATCGACCGCTTTGGGTATGGCAATGCTGCAAAATGCCTCCCGCGCGTTTCCTCCCATAGCAGCAATATCACTTAAATTGACAGCCAAGGATTTATACCCAAGATTATAACCAGAGGTGGCTTTTTTTAAAAAATGGATTCTTTCCACCAGCATATCGGTTGTAAAAAGAATCACTTCTTCAGGATATGCCCGAAATACTGCAGCATCATCTCCGATGGAGCGTATTATATTTTCCTTTCGGACAACAGCCCCACGGGATAACCGTTTGATCAGACCGAATTCGCCAATTTCTTTTAATTCCATCAGTTTTCTCTCGAAATGGTAACCAAAGATCAGCCCGTTTCGGAACTATCAGCATCTGCTCTGATAATTACTTTCAGATACAAATCCCCTCTTTCACCCTGAGATGTGGCTTTCCCCTGCCCCCGAAGCCTCAGGAGGCTCTCCTGGGTCACTCCGGCGGGAATAGTCACCCGGAAAAAGCGATTGTGAAATCCCCACGGAATGTTAACCACCTTATGGGTTCCGGTATAAGCCTCTCTGGGCGTTACATAAATAGTTCCATAGAGATGGGGACCGTCTATGGCGCCAGAAGGATGGATGACCTGAAATCGCGGACTGGTTTTCTTTTGTGTCAACTGTTTGATGGTCCCTGACAAACCCGTAACCGGAAAAGCCTGGAAAAGTTTCAAGAAGATTATCCCGAAAATAAAACCGCCGATATGCGCCCACCACGCTACACCGCTGATATCATGGCTTCCGGCGGCATTGATGAACTGAAAAAGAAACCAGATTCCCAGGAAAACAAAAGCTGGAATTTCAAAAAAAAACGGAATGATAACAATCGGCACCAATGTCAGAATTTTGGATGTCGGGTGAAGGATAAAATAAGCCCCCATCACCCCTGAAATTGCCCCGCTGGCTCCGATAGTAGGCAAATTGGAGTGAAGATTTAAAAACATATGGGTAAGCCCGGACAAAACACCGCACAACAGATAAAACATCAAAAACCTGAAAGGCCCCATTCTGTCTTCCACATTATCTCCAAAAATATGAAGTGACCACATATTTCCCAGTAAATGCAGAAATCCGCCATGGAGAAACATAAAAGATAAAAATGAAAATGCCTGCTGACCGAAACTAAAATATCCGGACAGTTCCGGGACGGTATATCGGGCCGGCACCAGACCATAGAGATACAAAAATTTTTGTGTGTTCTGACCGTAGGAAAGCTGGATAAAAAAGCAAAGGATATTGATCCCGATAATAACGTGCGTAACAATAGGGTAATTTTTGGAGGGTATGGTGTCACGAATGGGAATCAATTATATCGGACCTCTTATTCGCATACTTATATCTACGCCGGATGCCGAATGGGTTAATGCTCCTACTGAAATAATATCCACCCCGGCATCCGCCAGCATCAGTATGTCTTTTAATTGAACACCTCCGGAGACCTCCACCGGTGCGCGTCCGTTTATCATTTTTATCGATGAGCGGATTGTTTTAATATCCATATTATCCAGCATAATAACATCCGCTCCGGATTCGAGAGCTTCGGTGACTTCATGGAGAGTGGATACTTCCACCTCGATCTTGACCAGATGATGGACAGCTTGCCTGGCTTTGGAAACAGCCTGACAAATTCCCCCCGCGACGGCAATATGATTATCTTTGATCAAAACACCATCATAAAGTCCCATCCGATGATTAAATCCACCGCCGGTCCGAACGGCATACTTTTCCAATGCTCTCCAGCCGGGAGTAGTTTTTCGGGTATCAACAATTCTGGTTTTTCTGTCTTTAATCTTCTCAGTATAAGTACGGGTCAGTGTTGCTATTCCGGAAAGGCGCTGCAAAAAATTCAGCGCCGTTCTTTCACCTTTCAAAAGACTCCGGAGTTTTCCTGAAACGGTCACGATAATATTGCCGTTATTGACCCGGTCACCATCAGTAAAAGATGAGGAAAAAAGCATCTGATGATCCAGTTGCCGGAATACTTTACCGGCTACATTAAGCCCGGCCAGAACAAAATTATCTTTGGCAATGATTTCACCTTCTCCCCGGCAGGTTTCATCCACCAGCGCATCGGTGGTAATATCTCCGGGCCCGATATCTTCTTTCAATGCCAGTTCAATCAATTCCTCAATAGTATGCATTGCCGGTGCCTATTCGGCCCGAAGTTCTGCGATACGCTCAAAGTTGGTCCGAAGTTTATTCTGCTTTTCAACCAGAACTTCGTGCTTTTCTTTGACTTTTTCCACGATGTTTTCGGGGGCCTTGTTTAAAAAATCTTCATTTTGAAGCTTTTTGGAAATCCCGGCCAGTTCTTTGGCGGTTTTGTTCATCTCTTTTTCCAAACGTTGGGCCTCTTTTTCAAAATCAATAATTCCCTCAAGTAAAACATAAACGGTAGCACCATCGACGATTCCTGCAGCCGCCGCTTTGGGTCTTTTTTCCGATTCATTGACGGATATGGCATTCAGACGAGCCAAATCTTTTATCATTTCTTTCTGAGCCAGAACACTTTCCTTAGAATCAAAATCAGCAGATTGAATCTTGACTTCCAACGGCACGGATGGCGAAATATTCATCTCACCTCGAACATTTCGAATGCTTGTAATAATATCCGCAATAAAAGACATTTGCGTTTCTGCTTCGTTATCCGCACGAATCAACTCCATTTGGATATCTGCGGAAGGAAACCTGGCAGTCATAATAGAACCGTCGGTTCCGGCAAGCTTGTACCATATTTCTTCTGTAACAAACGGCATAAAAGGATGCAAAAGAATCAGCGAATTTTTTAAAACCAGCCAGAGGACGCCTTTTGTCGATTCTCTGGCCTCATCACCTTTTTTTCCGTATAAAACCGGTTTAATGGCTTCCACATACCAGTCGCAGAATTCATGCCATATAAAATAGTAGAGATTTCCGGCAGCCTCATTGAACCGGTAAGCATTCAACGATTCAGTTACGATATGGATGACGTTATGCAGCCTGCTGATGATCCATCGGTCAACAAGACTTGACGGTATTATCCGGGTAGGCTTATTTTCTATGTGCATCAGCGAAAATCGAGCTGCATTCCAGAGTTTGTTAACAAAATGTCTGTATCCTTCTACCCGCTTTTCAGACATCTTAATGTCCCTTCCCTGTGCCGCAAAGGCCGCCAGGGTAAACCGAAAAGCATCCGTACCGTAACGATCGATAATTTGAAGCGGATCAATAACATTTCCTCTGCTTTTGCTCATCTTTTTGCCATCTTCATCGCGAACCAGGGCGTGGACATAAACATCCCGGAAAGGAACCTCCTTCATAAACCACAGCCCCATCATCATCATACGGGCTACCCAAAAAAACAAGATATCAAAACCGGTGACTAAAACATTAGTAGGGTAAAACGTGTTTAAAAGCTGCGTTTCATCCGGCCATCCCATGGTAGAAAAAGGCCACAGGGCACTGGAAAACCAAGTGTCCAGGACATCTGTCTCCTGAACCAAATCCGTGCTGCCGCAAGATGGACATTGGCTGGGATCATTCATTTCAACGATTATTTCCCCACATTTTTGGCAGGTCCATGCCGGTATCTGATGCCCCCACCAAATCTGTCGCGAAATACACCAGTCACGGATATTTTCCAACCACTCATAATAGGTCTTTTCCCACATTTCGGGAACAATCTGTGTTTTCTTTTCTCTTACGGCCAGGATCGCTTTATCAGCCAGAGGTTTTGCCTTCACAAACCACTGCTGAGAAAGATTGGGCTCCACCACAGTCCCACATCGATAGCAGTGGCCGACACTATGTTGATGCGTCTCTATTTTTTCCAGGAGACCTTTTGCCTGAAGTGCCTTGATCACAGCATCACGGCAGGCAAACCGATCCATACCTTCAAATTTTCCTGCGGCGTCGGACATTTTTCCATCCTCACCAATAACTTTGACCTGAGGAAGATTATGACGAATTCCGATTTCAAAGTCATTCGGATCATGAGCCGGTGTAATTTTCAATGCACCGGTACCAAATGACATGTCTACATATTTATCACGAATGATTGGAATCGTTTTGTCCATCAGGGGAAGAATCACTTCATCACAGGACAATTTATCGTATCGGTGATCCTCGGGATTTACTGCAACAGCGGTATCTCCCAGCATTGTTTCGGGACGTGTCGTCGCCACAACGATACCACCTTTTCCTGTGACAAAAGGATACCGGATATAAAACAAATGCCCCGCGTGCTCCTCGTGTTCAACTTCCAGGTCTGCCAATGCCGTCTGACACCTGGGGCACCAGTTGATAATATAATTTCCCTGGTAAATCAGCCCCTCTTTGTAAAGTCTGACAAAAACGGTTCTTACTGCTTTAGAGAGCCCTTCATCCATGGTAAAACGCTCTCTGTCCCAGTCACATGAAGCTCCCAGTCTCTTGAGCTGATTGATAATAGCGCTGCCATATTTTTGTCGCCACTCCCAGACTCTTTTGATAAATTCCTCGCGGCCCACCCCATGACGGTTTAGTTTTTCATCAGCCAACTGCTTCTCTACAACATTCTGGGTAGCGATTCCCGCATGATCCGTGCCCGGCATCCAAAGCACATTATCTCCCATTAGCCTTCTGAATCGGCATAAAATATCCTGAAGTGTTACATTCAGAGCATGACCCATGTGAAGAACACCTGTTACATTAGGAGGCGGAATGACAATCGAAAAGCTTTTCCGATGACTTTTTTCTTCAGCGGCAAACAGCTTGTTTTCTTCCCAGTACCGATACCATCGTTTTTCCACCTCATGTGGTTCATATCCCTTCTTAAGCAAATTATCGCTCATCTACAAACTCCTGAAGATTTAGGGACGCGGCAAAAAATAATCCGGCACGACGATTTCTGGCTGCATCCCCTATTGTATTTTTTTCTTAATGCATAAAAACAAACAAAGGGGATTATTAATAATCCCCAGTTATGCTAAAGGTCAACTCTTAATTTTGATCATAAAAGAGCCAAGAGCTTTTTGAACGGATAAAAAAGATGCCTTCTTGATCAATCCTATAACACTACCTGTTAAAGTATAACCGTCCCTATTGAGTTAAAAAAACAGAATTGCAGGTCAATATTTAGATGTAGAAATCACAATTTGCGCTATCGGCTTAAGGGGGAGTAACCAGGGGTATTCTGAAAAATTCCTATTTTTTTTCATTTTCCGATAATAACTTTTTGATCTCATGAATATCTTCAGGAATAACCCTCCTGACAGCCTCTTTTATCATATGTTCAATCTTTTCGGAAAACATTTTTTGAATTACCCGCTCCAATGCTGCATCCATAACATCTTCCGGAAGTTTCACTGATTCCATGGTGTAGGGTAATTGTTTTTTATCACTATCTGAATCTTCAGTTTCTATGTTGTTAAAAAATAAAGTTATATATTTTTTTTCTTCAGGTGGCAATTCATCACTGTATTCCACCTGTTTTGTTTTCGCAGAAATTCCTTTAGGAATACAAGTTTTCAGGAATTGATCGTTTACTTTCTGCCCTTCTGAAATATCCTCTTCAAATTCTATTCCCAGACAGTAAGCAGGATCATCTTCATTGATCTCTCTTCCGTCCCGTGAAAGCGCCTCTTCGAATTCGAATGTTTTTTCCAGTCCGCTTCCCCAAAAAGGCTTATCATTCTGTTCATGCCTGATTTTCTCTTCTTCCCCGGCATCTGATACCAGGAAATCACTTTTTTCTTTGTTTTCCTGAAAGCATTTTGAATTTAAATTTTCACGGGCATCAGTTGTTTCGATGGAATGCACATCGTTGGTAGATTCAGACACCTCTTCGATCAAATCGATTATTTCCTGTTCCTCCGGTTTACCCTCCACAGATTCTTCGGCCAATTCAAGGATCTCAGCTTCCGGCAAAACAGATTCAGGATCCAGAGCCTCTTTGGCAGATTCAATCACTTCTATGTCTTGGGCAGAAAAATCTGAAACAACTTCTGTAAGCTCAATAATATTTTCAGAATCATCCATTAAATCAAATTTTTCTTCAGTTTTCGGGATATTCTTGCTCAACTCCGGCATATCTTTTTCAATGGTTTGCGAGTAATTGGATTTGATTTCTTCTAATTCTTCTGTCACATCGATGGCTTTTTCAGCATCGTCCGACACCTTATGATTGACGCCAATTCCTTCTTTCGTGTCTGATCGAGCTGTAACACTCTCAGAAAATTTATTTTTTGGCAGGTGCCGGACTTGTTCGTTATCTCTTGTTTCGCTGTTTTTGTTCATCATCCCCTCCGGAGTAGCTGACGTCCAAAGGTGAGTTGTTATACAAATGTTTATGTCGGGTCTTGTTACACTATCTAATGATAATGCATTCGGTAAGATTCAGCGTGCAATTGGTTTAATTTTTTTAAAATTTAACATAGGCTTTATTGACTGTCAACAAATATGCCGGTCATTTTCTCAATGTCTTGATATTGATATCTGAGCTTTTTCAGAATTTATAATAGCCGTAAAGCGTTATGAAAAAATTTTTAATGCTTTTTTATATCTTTTGCTCAATTGATAGGATATTATATTATTTTTACAATGTTATGGAATAAAAACTGATAAATAGTGCCCGAACGAAAATTAGGATTTTTCGTTCGGGCACTAAATAAAATTTCACAATATAATCTGAGTTTATATGATAAGGCGTTTTTTTATACCGCCGGATCAAATATCTTTTCCAGTTTCATCATTATCCGGACCGGAAGTTCATCATATCAGAAAAGTCCTTCGAATTAAGCCTGAAGATATCATCGGTTTTTTTGATGGAACCGGATACGAATATATCGGCCGTATCCTTGAATTGTCATCAAATAAGGCGTCTGTGGAAATTATAAAAAAATATGTTCCTGATACCGAAAGCCCCATCGATATTACGGTGGGCCAGGCATTTTTAAAAGAAAACAAAATGGACCGGCTGATCCGGCAAGTAACCGAACTCGGAATATCCAGGTGGCTCCCTTTTTTTTGTGAGCGTTCAATTCCAAGACTTGATTCTAAACGGCTGTTATCCAGAAAAGAACGATGGCAAAAAATTATGATTGAGGCCATGAAACAATCCGGAAAAACCCGCAAACTTGATATATTAAATCCGGTTTTCTTTCCTGAAATTTTTGATTTGTCAACTCATGCAGAGTTGAAAATCATCTTTTGGGAAAAAGCTTCAACCTTTAACGCTTGGAAAAACTTCACCGAGTTCGGAAATTATCCTAAACATATATTCCTTATTTTAGGACCTGAGGGAGGATTCTCGGAAATCGAAGCCAACCAAGCTATAAACGCAGGATTCCGCCCAGCAAAACTAGGCCCGAGAATTTTACGCGCAGAAACTGCCACGATTGCCGCATGCGCCCTTATACAGAACTTTTTTGGAGACTTAAAGTAAAATTTTGAAAAATTTCTTGACATCTTTTTTAAAATAATTTATCAAGTTATTTTTGTTTTTGTAAAATTTTGCCGAGGTAGCTCAGTCGGTAGAGCAGGGGACTGAAAATCCCCGTGTCGGC
>JAGYNR010000086.1 GCA_018399715.1 Desulfobacterales bacterium
CGATCTGAAATGCCTTCACCAATGACTTTGAACCACAACCAGCCTTTGTAGGGTACGTTCTACGCATCAACCAAACTTTAGCGTATAAAATACTTCCCAATACCTCCTATTTTTCCTGTTTAAAAGAGAGAATTATGATATTGTAGCAACTCTAATTTTGATTCAACCATCAAGATCCGGTCTCAAGCCAGCCTATCATCAATAAATAGCCAACGAAGTCGTTGACCTGCTTACTGTTTACTATTTATTATTCACTCTATGCCCCCTAACCTCTTTAGGGAAGAAATATGGGAGTAACGCTCAGCCTAGATTTTAATCACGCCTGTGAGATCCTGATAAAAACCCTTGATTTACATTCAGTAGAATTATATGTTACATCTCTTTAGATTTTAAGTGATTCATTTTTACAACAGATTATCAATACTTCAACTGATGGACTATGAAACTAACGATTGAAGAAGTTGCCAGGTGTCTTGATGTTCCGTTGAGTACGGTAGAGCGATGGATTCGTCAGGGCAGAATTCCTATCCGAAAGACCGGCGGAAAGTGTGTGTTTCAAAAAGAGGTTTTGGAGGTATGGGCCAAAACGCATCATTTGCCTTTTGCCATTTCCGTGGAACAAAATCAGGAAACATCAGACGAAGAAAAACTGATTGATTTTAGTCATGCAATGGAAAGAGGGGGTGTTTTCTATAATATAAAAGGAAACAGCCCGGAAACCGTTCTGATGTCTGCCGTGGAAATGATTTTTGTTATTCCTGAATTGAAACGAAAATTGCTTTATCAGAAACTGATGGAAAGGGAATCCATGAATTCTACCGGTATCGGCAACGGTATCGCCATCCCTCATCCCCGCACTCCTTCTCCCGACATTATTGAAAAACCGGTAATTTTCACCTTTTTTACAGAGCAGCCAATCAACTACAGGGCTATTGATGATCAGCCGGTATTTATGCTGTTTATGCTGCTAAGCCCGTCAGTAAAGGTCCATTTGCATCTTCTGTCAAGACTGGCGTACTGTGTACGCGATAATGAATTCCTTGAATTTCTGAAAACAGCGCCTGATGAATCCGAACTGTTATCACGGATAAAAGGTGTCGAGAAGGTGCTGGATTAGACCATGAGATCTCCGATACAATGGCGGTTTCCCGGAAACTGGGCCATTTTCAGAATGGATGACCGCCTTCTGCTCATGTTAATTGGAACGATCGTGGGGATTTGCAGTGGTCTGGCGGCATTGGCATTGAACACCGGTCTGATATTTATGCTCAAATGGGTGCATCATTGGAGCAGCCATTGGTGGGCATTTGTTTTTCCGGCTCTCGGTGCCTGCATGTCATCATTGTTTCTGGAAAAGATTGTTAAGGAGGGGGCTGGCCACGGTGTTCCGGAAGTCATCTATAGTGTTTCCCGGTATGGCGGTTTGCTGCGGCTTCGATCCGGTTTTTCAAGAATCATTTCAAGCTGCCTGACAATCGGAAGCGGTGGCAGCGCCGGGCCTGAAGCCCCGGTAGTCATGAGCGGAGCGGCGATTGGTTCCAATATCGCCAGGTATTTTGCGTTAAATGACCGGCAGAGAATCATATTGGTGGGTTGTGGGGCCGCCGGAGCCATATCCTCCATTTTTAACGCTCCCATCGCTGGAATGGTTTTTGCCGCTGAAGTTATCCTGGGGGAATGGTCAGCGGTCAATATCATTCCCATTGCGATTGCCTCGGTGGCAGGAACGGAGATCAGCCGGACCCTGCAAGGAAACCAGGTAATATTCAGCCACCAGGTTTTTTCCATTGATATTGGGGATATTTTGGCTTCCGTGGGACTGGCGGCGCTTGCAGCGGCGGCATCCATTTTATTGACGCATTGGCTGAGAGCCATGCAAAAAATTTCTCCCCGTATCATCCATATCTTCTGGTTGCGGGCGGCAGCGGGAGGGGCTGCTGTTGGAATGATCGGACTTTGGATGCCGGTGGTTCTCGGTGAGGGATACGACAGAGTTGTCCAGATGATTGGTGGAAACTTTCCCGGCGGGCTGATGTTTGTAGCCATTGCCTGCATTGCCAAGATTCTTGCAACATCGCTTACATTAGGATGGGGCGGTTCCGGTGGTATTTTCGCGCCCTGTCTGGTGATCGGCAGTGCTGTGGGATTGACATATCATAGAGCTCTGACGCTGATTCTACCCTCAGTGACATGGGTAAACGAGGGCTGTTTTGCACTGCTGGGTATGGCGGGTTTGATCAGCGGGATGCTTCAGGCGCCGTTGACAGGTATTTTTCTGATTGTCGAGATTACCGGGGGCTATAATGTAATCCTTCCACTGATCATTGTTTCAGCTATCACCACCACCATTTGCTATTATATTGAGCCGGCCTCCTATTATCTGAAAGACCTGGTGGATCGGGGCCATCTTTTAAGGCCCGGTACAGACGCACGGGTGCTTTCGGATATAAAAGTTCATGAACTCATTGAAAAAGATTGCATCAGTGTTTCTCAAAGTATGCCGTTGCGGGATTTTATTAAGATTGTTGAAAAATCCACCCGAAACTTTTTTCCGGTGGAAGATGAAAAAACCGGTCACTTTGCAGGAATGGTTCACTTAGATGACATACGACCCTATTTGTTTAATCCCATGATGTACGATGCAGTTCTGGTGGGACAAATCATGAACCCCGACGTGGAAACCGTATCTCCTGAGGATGATCTGACGGAAGTTCTTCAGAAAATGGATGCCCAAAAGCTCTTCAGCATGCCGGTGGTATTAAATAACCGGTTTGTCGGAATGATTTCAAAAGCGACACTTTTGGATAAATACCGCAAGGAGCTGATGGTGCAAACGAGTGTATAAAAAATGATATAAAAAAGCTAAAAGGAGCTGTTATGATTCCCAGACTCTTCCACATTTTCAGAAATACCCCGCTGGGGCGGGAAACATTGCTCAATTCAGTTTATTTCTGTCAACAGACCGGTGCCGTTCCGGTGGTATATATCCCGGAACATACCAAATTTTTAATGTATTTCGAAAACGAGGTGGTCCAGGTGGATTTGGACGCATCCTACCTGACATCGCCGGAGACAGCCAAAAACCATGCTACTGAAATTCTGCTGATCAACGGATTTGAACCGACCTTTTTGGGACCGAAACATTTTACGGCCTCCACACTTCCCGATATCCCTACGGATTTCGATTTCATGTGCTGTCCCAGAAGTATTACAGATTTGTCATCCAAAATCGGCATGGGCTATATCGGGCCGAGAGTGAGAAATATAGTCAACGCTGCTCGTTTTCCTGTACTTTTGTCCAGCACCGGTTATAAACCCTGGAAAAGTATTGTGGTATTTTTTGGCGGATCTTCCAATGCTGTCAACGCACTCAAATTGGGATTCAGACTGAAAAGAAACTCCGGATTGCCGCTGGATATGTTTACACAGGCCGAAAAAAAGCCGCAGGTTTACCGTGAACTGGTAAAAAGTCAGCAATTGGAAGAAGATGTGAACAAAAGGGTCCGGGACTGGAAAGTTTTAGAATCCGGTTCTCTGGAAGAGAATCTGTACGAAGTACCCCACGATGCCCTGGTTGTGATGGGTGCTTTTGGTCACGGGCTGATTAAAAACCTGGTTTTCGGAAGCAAGGCGGAAAAAATACAGTCTGTACTTCCCAATAACCTGTTAATTGTCGGCCCCAGATATTCGGCTGTTCATTAAGAAGTCACAAGCGTTTTGGAACCAATGTCTCCCAAAGCTCAAAATATCAGACCCACCACAACTGAAAGCCTTTTAGTGATCCATCCGGGGGCTTTGGGAGATGTCATTACGGCGTTTTCGCTTTTGCTGCTGTTGCGCCATCGATTCGGCCGAATTGATTTAATTTGTCAGAAGGGGATCGGTAAGCTCTGCTGTTATCTAAAGATAACAGAAAATTATTATGCGTTGGAATCGGCTGTTTTTGTCCCTTTATTTTCCGGAAAAACAGGCCATCCGGATAAGCGGTTATCTAAACTGGTAAACCGGTATGACCAGATCCTGATGATTGGTTTTTCTCAACTCCTGCCGGAAACCATTCACCATATGACCCCAAAAAATGTGTACCGGATTTCTCCCCGGCCGGCGATTGACAAAAGCATTCATGTCACCCGGCATATGGTTTCACAGCTTGTGACATTGGGGCTTTTGAAAAAAAACAGTGAAAACCTGATTGGCACCACCTTCAAAGATTACCGGCATCATGACTATAATCCATTCAACATTATCATCCATCCCGGTTCAGGCAGTCTCCGGAAAAACTGGCCGTTTGAAAATTTTGTTGTGATCATGGAAATGCTGCAATCAAAAGGATATAAACCGTATATGGTGATGGGGCCGGCGGAAACAGATTTGCAGGAGAAAATGAAACAGGACAGGTCTGATATGATTTTCAAGCATTTCTCGTCCTTTAAAGAAAAGGTTATAGTACCGCAGGATCTCGTGGAATTGGCCAACGTTTTAAAAAGTGCCGGGGGGTATATCGGAAACGATTCCGGTGCATCGCATTTGGCAGCTTTTCTGGGGCTTCCCACGGTATCGGTTTTTGGCCCTAGCGATCCGGCTCGTTGGAAACCCCTGGGATTGAATTCTGCTACTGTGGTGGCTGAAAAAGGATGTAAACCTTGTTTCGAGAACACAGAAATAACCTGCGATACACGGGAGTGTCTGACGGGAATCTCTCCTGAGCAGGTGATGGATAATTTTCTGGTCGCGTACCCAACTTGATCTTACCTTTTATGAAAGGATTTGGGCAAATGTCAACCGATGACAAGAACGGGAACGATCTTAAAGCCATCTATCTTCAGGCCACGGAAACGGTAGCTGAAGATTTAAAAAATTATTATCCCTCAGCGGTTCTGTTGTTTGGGTCCATGGCTTCATACCTGGAAGG
Organism: Desulfobacterales bacterium; assembly: GCA_018399715.1. Taxonomy (GTDB): domain Bacteria; phylum Desulfobacterota; class Desulfobacteria; order Desulfobacterales; family SKZT01; genus M55B149. The sequence goes on from JAGYNR010000086.1 coordinate 4,913, forward strand.
TGTTTCCGATAAAATTCCAAACGACATGGATTTGTTAATTGTTGGAAATAATCGTCCTTTCGAATTAAAAAATCGGGATTATGGTATCGAAGTTGAATTTAACCTGATGCCTGTTGAGCAGATGATTCATATTGCCTATTCTCTTCGATATGATAATAAAGCCGTGGCGCTTTCCAAATTGTATTCCAAAAATGTCGTTAAACAACATTGTATCGATGTAACAGCCGCTTGTTTGCTACTGGGATCTTCTTATAAGGCCTTCGGTATTGAACAGATAGAGATCGACGGGTTATCTGACAAACGGGACTACTCGGTGCATCGGGTGTTGCTGGGCAAAGAGTGGTGGCATCACTTGCAAGACTATGCCTGTGAGCGGCGGGGACCATGGAAACGGTTTAGTGACAAGCTTGTCGGCATTGATACGTTCGAATAAAGAATTCTCGTGCGGCGTTTCGCTACGATTTGTGGGAAAGCGCCCGGGAGGACAGTTGACTGATTGTTGGAGTTGTTAATGTATCAGTTAAAAACAGTGTTATCGTCGTGTCATCAGAAAGAAGCTGGTTTAAATGTGGGGTGATGGTTTTCGTATCCATGGGAATTGCCGCCCATGCGGCCAGCCCCCTTAACCCGGCATCCGGACTTGACAAATAGGGAACCAAAAGATGGGCATAGCCGGAAAGAAGCTCCGGGCGGGCATGGGCAAGCCTGCCAACTGCCCATAAAACCCCCCGCTGAAGAGGTTCGTATTCGAGATAGTTAAGCTTTTCATCCATGTAGGAAATCAAAATACGATGATACTCTTTGGCCAGTTGATCATGCCGGGCCATGATTTCGCCCATCGCTTCGGGGGATCCCCATCCAATTCCTCCGGATTCATCGTTTAAATTCCACATGAGTCTTCGCATCACGATCCTGGCAGATTCCAGGTTTAAATCCGCCATTTGTTCCACTACGGCTCCCATGGCGGTTATGGCCCGCCACCGGATGAGTTCTTCCTTGCTGTAAAAAAATGAAAACAGTGGATTTATCGCCTGTTCTCCGGGAATTTGAAGTATCTCATCGATGGCCTGTTTGAAATTATCCTGTCTTAACAGCACCTGGATTTTTTGTTTGAGTTTTCTAAATGTTTGTTTCATCTGTCTCGGTGTTATGATCTACTTTCGGGTATTCGTCTTGATTCCAGTAAATACAATCTGAGGGACAATTTTTGATCGCCTCTTCCACTGATTCCTCCGGATAACTGTCCAAATCCTCAACCTGAATAAAGCCGACATCGTTCATCACAAAGACTTCTGGACACACTTCCACACAGACACCACAGCGGATACAATCACTTAACTCTATTTCAGGCTTTTTCATATCCTTACAACGCGTTAATCTTTTTTCCTGTTTTTCTTCCCAGTTCTCTGCAAGCCTCTAACCCTTCGATATCGGGGACGTATTGAATTTTTAACCCGGAGTCAAGCATTTGAAACTGCATATCTTCCAATGCTTTAAATATTAAGCCGGTAGCTTCCCCGCTCCATCCATAGGAACCAAATGCCGCTCCTATTTTGTTTTTGGGCCGTAACCCTTTCATGTAGGTTAAAAAATCGGCGACAGTAGGGAAAAGACCATTGTTGAGTGTCGGAGAACCTACCAGTACGGCGTTGGCATCTAAAACCTCGGTCATGATATCACTTCGGTTAGATTCCCGAAGCTTCATGGGTTTTACATAAATACCCGCTTCACTGATACCCTGAGCGATATGCTCAGCCATCTGCCGGGTGCTGTGCCACATGGTGTCGTAGATAATAACGGCTTTTTTTTCAGGCTTTTGACGGCTCCATTGAACATATGTTTCTATAATTTTTTCGGGATTTTTTCGCCAGCAGATACCATGATCCGGGCAAATCATGTTAAATTCCAGTCCCATTTCCTTTACTTTTTCAACCAGTTTTAAAATCAGCGGTGCAAAGAGCAGTAAAATATTGGCATAATATTTTTTGGCAGCATGCATAATTAGACTTTCATCAACCTGATCATCAAACTGCTCGCATCCGGCATAATGCTGCCCGAACGCATCGCTGGAAAAAAGGATTTTATCTTCGTTGAGGTAAGTGAACATGCTGTCCGGCCAATGGAGCATCCGGGTTTCAAGGAAGGTTAATGTCCGCTTTCCGATCGACAATGTTTCACCACTTTCCACTGTTTTGAAATTCAGTTTCTGGGAAAAGTGGCGTTGAAGATTTTTGAGACCCATTTTGGAACATAATATTGGTTTGTCCTCACCAATCCGGTGCATTACACGAGTCAGGCTTCCGCTGTGATCCATCTCTGCGTGATTGCTGATAATAAAATCAATTGTTTTCGGATCGACAATCCGGGCGATATTTGCAATCAATTCATCGCTAAAATCCTTTTTGACCGTATCAATCAGCACTATTTTTTCGTCGATGATAAGAAATGAGTTATAACTTGTCCCAAGCTCCGTCGTGTAGCCATGAAAATCTCTGATATTCCAGTCGATAACACCGACATCATAGACACCGTCTGCAATTTTGACAGGTTTCATATATTTACCTTTCGCCGTTACGTCCCACTGATAGTTATGCCGGTATTTCCTGCTACAACCCTAACCGGAATACGGTCACTTCAGTGAGTATACCGGATTCCGGTTTTTGTGGGATAAGGATTCGGGAAATTGTTTTCTCCCCCTGCATTGCTTCCCATTATTCTTTTTCAAAATCGTCCTTGCCGGCTCCGCAAACCGGACATTCCCAACTATCCGGAAGATCTTCAAATTTTGTTCCCGGCTCAATGCTATTTTCAGGATCACCCACAGCCGGATCATATATGTAACCACAAATTTGACATACGTAACGATCCATTATTTTTTCTCCTTGTCTGTTTTTTTGATGAACAATTACAGTAAAAAAATCTACCGATCACAAAAATGTATCTGTTATTTTTTCCTGAATTTGGTTTCTGATATTTCTTATAGATTCAATTGGTTGTCCAGATGGATCGTCAAAATTCCATCTGATGTTTTGAGAACCTTCAAACGATGGATACTCGATTTGCTGTTCCATCATGACTACTATTTCAGGGCTTTTTCCTTGAATTGCCTCTGAAAGCGGAATCGGATATAAAAATTTCATATCGATACCGATCTCTTCCATAATTTGTGCCGTTTTTGGATCAATTTCCACACCCGGTTCTAATCCGGCAGTAATGATATCCAATTGGTCACCCGCCAGGTGGCTGGCCAGCGCACCGGCCATCTGGCTTAAGCAAGTGTTGTTTTTGCAGATAAAAAGTACTTTTTTTCGATTGAGCAATGGTCCTAATACGGTTTCGACAGCCGTTTCGATATCCTGGTGAACAGTTGCATGTTGTTGCATATCCCCTTTTTTTTCAATCTTTCTGTAGGTTAGGCTGCCGACATAATTTGCATCGACGGCATCGAAAAAATACCGCATGGTTAAATCCAGACCCGTGAAAAGCTGTTTTCCTTTAGTCGCCCCGAGGGAAAGAAAAAAGCCCTTACGTTGCCCGGAAAGCGGATCTCTTAATTTCAGCCTGTATTTTCTGGCCCATAGTGCCTGACTGCGATCAATAAGGGCTTTCAACTGGGCTGTCGCATTGTAAAAGAAAATCGGGGTTGCCGGTATAATTACCTCTGCCTGTCTGAGAAGCGAATATATCTCATGTCCCATATCGTCATCAATAGGACAAATCCCTTTTTTTTCGCAGACAATTAATTCCTTGCAAGGGATGATATTTTTTTGGGTGACGGCTATTGTGTGTGTTCTGGCCCCCATTTTTTCTGCTGTTTTCATGAATAAAGACAATAGATAGCTGGTATTCCCTTTTTGCCTGGGACTACCTTGCAAACCTAATACAAGCATTTATACTTCCTTTATTTTATGGAATGACATCCTGAGCAGGTGATGGGGCCGCTGTCTTTTCCTTCACGTTTGGTATCCCGGTGGCACCGGACGCATTGTATATTCATTACCTGCTTTTTTTTCAACTTGTTTTCGGCTTTGAGCTTTTCAATGATACCTGCTTTCTCCGGAAACAGATCATGACAGAGAGTGCAGTCATTGAGATGTTCCTGATGAAGGCGATGGTTAAAAGGAACATCGCCGGGAATTCCGCCGGGAAGAATCATTTGAGCCGATCCCAAATCTTTTTCGGACACGTGCTTTTCGGCCGCGAAGGCAACAAATGCGCAACAGATAATGGTTATAATCAGCAGTGTTGTGGTTTTTAATATCATGATGTCCCCTTGGATTTAAGAAAAGAGTCAGTTTAGGTTGCAGTTTCATATGGTCATTTCAAATAGCCCTTAAGAAAAATATTTTCCGCCATTTCTTTAAACAGTCGGAAATGGCGGAAAATAATCGTTGATTATCAGCAGACGTCACCTTTTTCAGAATTTAACACAGCCAAATAATACACTACAAAAGAGAATTTCCAACACCGGCTAAATTCTTTCAGGTAAGTTTGCTATCTAGACCCTTTACTTTCGGCATGACCCTCCAGAGTACATTGTGTAAAATCAATTGGTTTTTTGCATTTAGGGCAGACATGTGATTTGTCAAATTCATCGGAAAAAATTTCAACTTGTGCGCCACACTCGGGACATTTACACATAAAAGATTTAAGATTTTTAAAATCATCAAATCCAGGGCAATGTTTTGGTGTACTGGTTTCAGGCATTTTTTCCTCCTTTTTTTGGGTTTTAGCCCAAATCGGGCTGCTCATATTATACTTATCGTATCTTCTTGGCTTTGAATATATAGCCCGTTTGTATATTCGTCAAGTTTGGTGCAGTTAAATAGTGCCTGAACGAAAACTGTCATTTTCGCTAATATCTGCGTCAGACTCAAATTTTAGTCCTCGAAATACTCAATGTATATCTGTGGTTAAAATTTTCGTCTTCCTTGATCTTAACGAAAAATCCTGGTTTTCGTTCGGGCACTAAATTTATTAGAGGAATTGGCATTTCAAATCATCACTGATAATTTTT
>JAGYNR010000087.1 GCA_018399715.1 Desulfobacterales bacterium
GATTAAAAACTGCCCGAACGAAAACCAGGATTTTTCGTTCAGGCACTAAATAAAAACAAAATTTTAAAAGAAAGGAGATGTCATATGGATTTAGTACCGTTTAGAAGATGGAGACCTTCTGAAAGCAGGAGAGACGTTCCTTCACTGCGAAGAGAAATGGATACTTTTTTTGACAGGTTTTTCAGAGACATGCCATGGACGGGATGGGAAGGAGAAGAATGGCTGCCATCCGTAAATGTTTCGGAAACAGATGGGGATATCAAGGTTAAAGCTGAACTTCCGGGTTTGGAGGCCAAGGATATCGATATCAGCGTATCTGGTGACGTTTTAACCATAAAGGGAGAAAAAAAGGAAGAAAAAGAGGAAAAGGAAGAAAAATATTATTACAAGGAGCAGTATTCCGGTTCGTTTCAACGCTGCATCCGGCTTCCCGCAGAGGTTCAAAGTGATAAAGTGGACGCAAAGTTCAAAAACGGTGTTCTAAACATTGTTCTTCCGAAATCAAAGGAATCAGAAACCAAGAAAATTAAAGTCAAAAGCGAATAATCTGATAAACGTCTGATCGTAAAGATTTTTTTTCTACTCATTTTTTCTTTGAAGACCCGGCCCTATGGGCCTGGTCTTCACTTTATCCCGGGCTTTTACCCGACCGACCATAAATACAGGTAACCATTTTCAAGTGTTTCCGAATTTCTTCCGTCAGTTCATCGTTGGTCATTCGCCAACGCCAGTTGTTGTTGCGGTTACCCGGTATGTTCATGCGGGCGTAAGCAGTCAGTCCGAGCAAATCCTGAACCGGCATAATAGCCATTTCGGCGACTGACATCATTGCCATTCGAATCATCTCCCAGTTGATGCCATTTTCAAAAGTTTTTCTGCCGAGATAGCGATGAACGTTTTCTTTCACCTTTTCATTGATTTCGGTTTCATACCAGCCTACTGTCGTATTGTTGTCGTGAGTGCCGGTATACACCACGCAATTTTTTTCATACAGGTGGGGCAGGTGCGTGCTGTGAGGAAAATCTCCCTCCCCGAAACCAAATTGAAGTACCCGCATTCCGGGAAGATCAAACCGGCGCAGGACTTCAATGACATCAGGGGTAATGGTGCCTAAGTCTTCGGCAACGATTGGAAGGTTTCCGAAACGCTTGGACAAAAAGGTGAGAAAGTCTTCTGCCGGCGCAGCAACCCATTTACCCGCCTGTGCGGTTTTTGCTCCGGGGGAGACCTCCCAGAACCCGACAAGCCCGCGAAAATGGTCGATTCTGACAATATCGAAGATTTCCATATTATGTTCGATTCGCCGGGTCCACCACGGATACCGATCTTGTTGCTGCATTTTCCAATCATACACCGGATGGCCCCATAATTGACCGGTAGCGCTGAAATAATCCGGCGGAACACCTGACAACCCTAAAGGTTCCAGGTTATCGTCGAGTTTAAATTGTTTGGGATTCGCCCAGACATCGACACTGTCATACGGCATGTAAATAGGAATGTCTCCAAAAATCCGGATACCCAGGCGGTTGCAGTATGTTTTCAGTTCGTGCCATTGACTGAAAAACAGATACTGCAAAAATTTTTCTCTCAGGATTGGTTTGGCATATTGATCTTTTATTTCAAAAAGAGCTTCGGGTTTCCGGTCTCTGATGGGTATCGGCCATTTATTCCAGGACTCACCGGCAAATTGCTGCCTCAGCAGGATAAACAGTGCATAATCATCCAGCCAGTCCGCCGCTTTTTCACAAAAGGACCCGAAATCTTCATTTTTTTCCCCCTGTGTAATACATCGCTCAAATGCTTTATCAAACAGGCATTGTTTAAATGTTTTCATCGCATCAAAATCGACATGGCCCTTGGTTTCACAGATACCCTTGTGGGTTTCTTCCGCTGTCACCCAGCCGGCTTGTTCCAAAAGATCAGGGCTGATCAACATCGGGTTGCCCGCAAAGGCGGATATGCTGTGGTAAGGAGAATGTCCGTGGGCGGAATCCGTAGGATTCAATGGTAGCACCTGCCAGATGCTTTGGCCGGTTTCAGCTAACATATGAGCAAACCGGAAAGCTGACGGGCCCAGATCACCGATGCCATACCGGTTGAACAGGGAGGTAATGTGAAGAAGCACACCACTGGTTCTGACACTCATTTAATTCAATCTCCTGTTAAAAGCGCTGCGGGAAAGTATTCGAAAAGATTTCCTACCATCAATTGGTTTTTGGCTTTCAGACAACGGCTATCCAATACGCTTTGCCAACTGCCGGGAACCCCGGAGGGTAAAAGAACAGCCGTATCATCCCATAAACTCTGCCCGAGCGGGGATTGTTCGGGTGTGACCAGCCCGGTTAAAAACCTGGGGATCACCGTAATGCTCCAGTGGTTTTCGAACTGCCGGGCAAACGCTACCACATGGCGGTTGAACTGTCCGGTGGTTTCTAACGGAAGATAAGCGCCGTCCCGAAATACATTCACATATGATGTTCGTGCCTGCAATCCTTCTATGATGATGAAAAGTTTTAAATAGTCTGCTTTTTCAATCAGTTCCGTGGACGTTGGAAAGGGGGTTAAGCCATTGGCGGCAATAGCCGTTTTCAATTTTTGAAGCAGGGCTTTTCGCTGTTGGTAATCAACGGGTCGTCGGTTGTCCGGATCCACCAGGTTGAGATTCATCAGTTCCGCACCCTGGTAAAAATCCGGAATTCCGGGAGCTGTTAGTTTAACAAGGGTCTGGGAAAGAGTGTTAAATACGCCGTAATGAGCTACCTTCCGATAAAAAGGAAGAAATTGGGTTAAAAAACGGTTTTCAGGCCCGGGTTTCAATATGTCACGGACAAACGATTTGACTGCCGTTTCATAGGTCTCATTGGGCATGTGCCAGGAGCTGTTTATTTTGGCCTCACGCAACGACTTGACCATGTAGGCCTCCATACGCTCGACATATGGTGGTGGATGGGTATCTTCATTCAACGGCCATGATCCTGACAAGGTCTGATAAATAAAGTATTCTTCGGTGTCACCGGGAACCAACTCGTTTTCTATGCAGATCTTTTTCTCTCTGTTGAGCATCCGCCAATCAGAAACCTTTTTTCCCCATTGTTCAGGGATTTCAGACAACACATTTAACCGTGCCCGAACATCCTCTCCGCGTTTGCAATCATGGGTTGATGAGGCATTTAAAGCATAAGGGAACTTCCTTGCCCTTTCGCTCATAAATGCATGAAAGGATTGCCGGGTGATCCCAAACTGATCCGGATTCCCGCCTACTTCATTGAGAGACAACAAAAGAGGGTACCGGTATAGCGCTGTATCTTCAAAGCCTTTAGCCGTCAGTGGTGCTGTGAGTTGCTCCAAAAGGGTTACCGCCTGTTTACGAAGATCCTGAAACCGTTTTTTATCTTCTGAGAGGATGTCACACGTGTTTAAAAGAATGCTTTGTAAAAATTCAAACTCATCAAATAAATCCGGCCGATGAAGGACCGCCAGGCTATTGGCGGATTGAATAAAACTGATTTCCCCGGAGGTTGGATTTCCCAAGGCCGTATAGGTTCGATAGACCGGAAATCGGATTAAAAGTTCAATTAAGGCTGCTTTCAGACGAGGACGGGTGATATCGGTTGCACTGGTAAGGTAGGGAGCCAGTTGCAGCATCTGTCTTACTAGTTCATCCAATTCTCCGACAAAATGGGATAACAGGATATCTTTTTTGGCACGAACTGTTATGTTTTCAAAAGATTCAGTGATGTCCGTCTGCTGGATTATAATGGATTCCATGGCCTTTTTGTTGTGACGGTCAACAAAAAGACCATCTACCCGGTTCAAAAATTCGTAGCCGGTCGTGCCGTTAACAGGCCAGGCGTCAGGCAAGGACTCGTTATCGTCTAATATTTTTTCAACCAGTATATAAGCATTTCCGACAGTTTTTGTTAATCTTTCCAAATATGCTGCCGGGTCGGCCAGCCCGTCGATGTGGTCGATGCGTAAACCGTTTATTTTGTTGTCTTTGATAAGCTGTAATACCAACTTGTGGCTGTATCGAAAAACGGATTCATCTTCCTGCCGGAGGCTGATGAGATTGTTGATATCAAAAAACCGACGATAATTGATTTCATTGGAGGCTGTTTTCCAAAAGCGCAACCGGAAAACCTGCTGTCGCAGCAAACGATTCAAGAGCACAAAGCTGGATGGCTTGTCTTCTTCACCATTATATTTCAACATCACATGATCCAGTGCGGCTGCAATATCCGGTTCCTGCCGGTATAATTGCCATAGTTGAGTCTTTGCACTTTTCATCAGGTCATCAAAAACAGGCGCTGTCTTGTTTTCATTGACTGACATAAATGGCGCGGTTATTTCGGTAAACCGGCTATAGGAAGGGGCGTCCGGTGAGACTTTTTGCCGAAGTACTTCATCGGTTTTGCTCAGCAGTTCCATATACGAACGGATAGCCAGCGGCAGTCTGAATTCAAAATAATTGACAGAAAACCCATGGTTATCGAATTTCAAAGTGATATGTCCGTTTAACAGGCATTTTTCATAATGATCTCCCAAAAAAGGAGCGGCCAGTTTGTTTGCGAGCAGGGGACATGGTGACTGCCAGTCGATATCGAAAAAATCTCGATAAACCGAGTTCTCTCCTTTTTCCAGCAGGTCATACAGGGCCGGATTGTTAAAATCGTACGCCAGGTGGTTGGGTACGATGTCCTGGAGCCATCCCATATGGGCATCTTTCAGATGACAGCTAAGCGTTTTAAAATTTCCCGGTGTTCCCAGTTCCGGATTCAGAGTGCCGGGATCTACAGCGTCGTATCCATGAACACTTTCCTGACGGGCTTTGAAAATGGGGGACGCATATATATGACTGATGCCCAGCTCTTTTAGATAGCTTACGATTTCAATGGCCGATAGAAAACCAAATGACTGATTGAACTGGAGTCGGTAAGTAGCTGTGGGAATATTCATGGCGTTAAGGTATCCTGATGTTTAATTTTTCGGATATGATCTTGAAGGTATCGACCCAATCAGCCGCGCTTTTATCACCTTGTTTCTTTTTTTCGCGGTACCGGGACAGTTCACGCTGCGCTACCCCGTAGAAAATGGTTTGAAGCATTCGTAAATTTACATTAAACGGTAATTTATAGACCAGATTAACACCTGCCGTCAATCGTTTCAGAAGATCGTAATTATCCGGATTTTTTTCAAATTGTTGCGCCTTTTGTTCAAGGTTTTTACGAAGGGTAAATTCAAGGGTTTCGGCATCTATGGCAATCCCGGCCAGATGTGCCTCTTTCAGCAACTCCTCTATGGTTTGATGATCCAAAATATCACGGGTGAACTCAACTTTCAAATCCCCGTTTAGCGCTAACTTTCCGGCGTTATACAAAGCTTCCGGACAGGGAGTGGATGAGCCGTTCAAAAATCGCATTAAGGGGATATTTTGATGGTAAAACTGGTGATACATTGCCAAAGCATCTGAAACTTTGCTTTGAAGGATCAGTTTTATAATTTTTCGCTGTCCGTCTCGAAGAAGTGAACCGAGTGAATAAATGGAGCCGTCACAATATTTATCCATGATCCGGATAATTTCTGTGAATTCAGCCCGGTCAAAGTGATTTGAAAGATTGCGCATCAGCTTTTCAAAATTTTTATCGTGCCGGTTTTCAATGATGCCGCAACTCAGGTTGTGATCCCCGGTGTACAGGACAGCAAACTGGAGCACCAGGGATTCAAGCGTGATTCCGGAAATGACCTCTACACGTCCGGCTTCAAGCCTGGCAACGCCGGCTTCATATCCTTGTCGGTTGAATCCGCGGATATGATAACAAAAAAGGATGGATTGATCCGGATATTCCTGAAAAAGGGAACTGATGCCATAATGGGCGGCAATACACCGTAAGTCAACCATTGCCGGCTTGATTAACCTTTTATAAATGCACTTTCCATCTCCTTGATCCGGGAAATTACTTTTGGCTTCTGCCAATTTTTTCAGAAAGGGCGATTCAAAATCACCTTCGAACAGTTCAGAACATAACTGTAGCATTCGCCCGGCATACTGGATAATCTGAACAGTTTCAATTCGTGACAGGTCGTTGAAAAACCATCCGCAACTGGTGTACATCAGCATGGCATGGCGCTGAATTTCAAAAAGCTTCAACATACGGACACGGTCGGCAGGACTGACCAGCCCGACAGTGTTGCGTTGCAGAAAATTTTCCAGCGTTTCCGGCGATCGGTCCAGAATAACTTCAATATAGTTATTTCTGGCCTCCCAGGGATCATTAAAATATTGTTTTGATTCTTTTTCAAAAATGGGTGCGACACTGTCTCGAAGCAAATCCATAGCTTCCCGAAGGGGTTTGCGCCACTTTTGGTTTTGCCCCTCTACACTGCCGCAGCCGCAGTCGCTGCGCCATCGCTCAATTCCGTGGAAACAGCTCCACGACGTGTTTTCAATAATTTCAACCTCCTGGGTAGGCGGATGGTTTTCCAGATATTCCCCGTAGTTGGTCAGAGTGCCAAGGTTATTATCTTCAATGTATTTGATAGCATATGCCAGTGCCATATCTCCAAAACGGCTATGATGACCATAACTTTCCCCGTCGGTTGCGATATGAACCAACTGGTCGTTATCGCGGTCCGCAAATCCATCTGCCAGTCGTTTTGCAAATTCCTCTCCGTTATTGAGTAATCCTTCGAATGCTACCGCCTGGGAGATAGGGCCGTCGTAGAAAAAAATGTTGATGTCTTTATTTTTTGAAAGCCTTTGGATATAAGGCATTTTCGGGTCAATACGCCCGCCGCCAACATCACACCAAAGCTTTTCGCCGATTTTTCGGGTTTTGGTGGCTTGATGGGGGGTTAAAATGGTGAATTGGATCCCCAGTTGTGCCATTATTTCCAGGGTTTCGAGATCCACTGCCGTTTCCGGCAGCCACATGCCTTCAGGGGAGCGCCCAAAACGGTGCTCAAAATCGCGGATGCCCCATAAAATTTGTGTGTACTTATCGCGATGGTTGGCAAGGGGCAATATCATGTGGTTATAAGCCTGGGCCAATGCCGATCCATGACCGGAAAAATGCTCTGCACTTTTTTTATCGGCATCCAGAATCGCTGTGTAGATAGATGGTGCATTGGTTTCCATCCAGTCGAGCAGGGTAGGACCGAAATTAAAGCTTATTTTTTCATAATTATTTACGATATTCGTGATTCGTCCTTCATCATCCAAAATGCGTGAATAAGCGTTGGCGGCATAGCATTCAGCCGTAATGCGCTCATTCCAGTCGTGATACGGGTGAGCAGAATCCTGGATTTCAATGGCTTCCAGCCAGGCATTTTCCCGGGGGGGTTGATAAAAATGCCCGTGAATGCAAATATATTGTTTTTCAGCCAATGCGGTGTTCCTTTCTCATGTTAAAGGAAGATTTTTTTCGAAAGTACATGACCAGACCATCCGGTGGAACCTGGAAAACCGTATTTTCACCAGAATCTGCAAGAGAAGGCAGCGTACTGCCGGGTCCCTGCCAATGCAGGTCCCATGAATCGATAATTTTGTTCCACCGGCCTGAAGGAATCGGCACTTGTACCGTTTCAATGTCGTTGCCAAACCGGAAAATACAAAAAATCTCGTTGTCGGTACTCCAGCGTCTGACAAAAAGGGATTGTTTTAAATCATCAACCTTAACTGTCATATTTTTTTGACTTAGCAGCGACAGACTGTCAATTTCTTTTCGAAATTGAATCAGTTGTTTGTGAAAATCAAGAAGGAGTCGATGGTGGCCAGTTTCTATGAGGTTATGGTTCAGTTTTGATCGAAAAAATGTGGTTTCATCCTGGGGATCTGGCGGTGTACCGGTCCAACTGAAAGCCTCGAATTCCGCTGCCCGGCCCTTTTGAACGGCTTTAACCAGGTCCGGATCTGTATGGCTGACAAAATATTGAAACGGCGCCGTTTCTCCATATTCTTCACCCATAAACAATAAAGGAATAAAAGGAGACAAAAGTACAAGACCCGCCGTTAATTTGAGCTTTTCAAACGAAACAAGACTGCTGAATCTTTCTCCCAGCATTCGGTTGCCGATCTGGTCATGATTTTGGCCAAAAACAACGAAGCGCCTTGCCGGTATGTTTCGGGAGGAATTTCCATGCCGCCGGTTGCGGAATTTCGAATACTGACCGGAATACACATATCCTTCTTCCCAGGCTTTGGCAAAATCTTTCAGGCTTTTAAAATCCATGTAATACCCTGATTGTTCGCCGGTAAGCAGTATATGCAGGCAATGATGAAAATCATCATTCCATTGGGCATCATGGTTAAATCCACCCAGTTTGCGGGATCGGACAACGCGGGTATCATTTAAAGCACTTTCGGAGATACAATAGATTCTTCGGTTTAGCCGCTCACCGGCACGGTGAATGGCTAAAGCCAGTTCTTCCAGGAAAGGAAAGGCCGAAAAATCATAAATGGCATGGATTGCATCCAGCCGAAGCGCATCGATTTTAAATTCCGAAATCCAATAAAGTGCATTTTCGATAAAAAACCGTCGAACCGGCTCGCTATGGGGACCGTCAAAATTGATTGCTTCCCCCCAGGGTGTTTTATAAAAATCCGTAAAGTAATCACCGAATTTACCGAAATAGTTGCCTTCCGGCCCCAAGTGGTTATAAACAACGTCTAACACCACAGCCAGTCCTTTCATATGGCAGGCATCCACCAGGCGCTTTAAACCACTGATACCACCGTATGTATTTTGAACAGCGAATGGAAACACACCGTCATATCCCCAGTTGCGCTCTCCGGGAAACTGAGCAACCGGCATTAGTTCCAACGCGGTAAAACCGGTCTCTTTTAACCGGTCAAGATCTGAAATAACGGCGTCAAAGGTGCCTTCTTTAGAATAGGTCCCCACATGAATTTCGGATATGATATATGTTGACAAGGGGATTCCCCGCCATTTGGTCTCTTTCCAATTAAAGGCGGAAGAAACCACCTGCGACGGCCCATGAACGCCGTCGGGCTGGCATCGGGATGCCGGGTCCGGCCAGTCTTCAAATTGTTTATGATGCTCTGTCGGTTCGTGACGCCTGTACAGCCGATAAACATATCGGGTACCGGGCGATACTGAATCAACAATTTTTGAAAAATAGCCTCCGCCCATTTTTTCAAGGGGGATAGTTTCGGATTGACGATCCGGAAAACAAACACCTGCAGTATGGGCAAAAGGTGCCCAGACCGTAAATCGGCATCGGTCATTGCCGAGATAATTGGCGCCTAGTGGTGGATCAAAAAAAAGATTCATATATTTTGCATGATGTTGGAAATTATAGAGATACTTAACTCATGACCCATAACCGATAACCAATCAAAATTAATGTTATCACGAATAAATTACATTGGGTCGAATTTTTTTGATATTATACCTTTTTCTTATTCCTACCACGAACCTGAACGTAAATCAATTGAGCCGATAGCCTTGCAGGAATTCTAATTTTGACTCAAACATCCAGTCCTGATGTTGGACATTAATCATCTGAATCGGGATCGCTATCGAATATGTTGCCTTTGAGGTGTATTCGATTTCGATCCCGATAACGAATCCATCATTTCATGTGATTGTCATAGTAAGGATTGCTGCGTTGGCTTCCGAAATATTGACGTTTAAACATTAGGATAGTATAATTTTATAATAATTTTGGGGGGGTAAAAATATGGCGATCATATCAAAACGATCAACCATCTATTTAGACCCAGTCCTTCACCAAATAGGTTTAAAAAGATTGTAACCTAAACCGGATAGGGATTTAGTGCCCGAACGAAAAATCATAGTTTCCGTTCAGGCACTATTTAACAAAAATACTCGCCTGTTTTGAATTTTGGTGCTAATC
>JAGYNR010000088.1 GCA_018399715.1 Desulfobacterales bacterium
GATCCGCCGGAGAGTTGTGGAAGGAGAATCCATCCCCTACAAGGAGAAAGTCTTTTCCATCTTCGAGGAACACACCGAGTGGATAGTCAAGGGAAAGGCCGGCATGCCCGTTGAACTCGGGTTGAACGTCTGCGTCGTAAAGGACCAGTTTGGCTTCGTTCTCTACAGTCAGGTGATGCAGTCCGAAACGGACGACAAGGTAGCGGTCCCGATGGTCGTCGAGGTTCAGAAAAGATTCGACAATTTCAGTGGATGCAGTTTCGACAAGGGATTCCACAGCGCCTTCAACCAGAAGCGGCCCGGAGAGCTTCTCGACAAAATAGAAAATTTGTTTTCCACACTATTTCCTACTATCTTTGACAAAATCGGGACAAAACGGACATAGTGTATTCGATTTTCAGATTGCTTTGTTCGGCCATCCATGATTAATTTCTTTAAGTAAAGGACTTGTGCCTGTTTTATTTCCAAAATTTTTCACTCTGTGGGATTTTCAATTTAGATTTAACCTTACAATATTTGCAGAAGGAGAAAGAAATGACAGAGGCCGTTGCCACTATTGAAAAACAAATTTTGCGCGGAGAGGGTCATTTCACCCAAACGGAGGCGTCGGCATTCACCGGGCTATCTTTGGATGAGGTAAAAGATGCTATTGAAACTTTGCTTGAAAAATATGTTTGCCAATTGCAGGTTACAGAAAACGGAGACCTGATTTATGATTTCGGCAAACGACCCTGGCGGCGGGGCAAAAGACCTCCGAAAGAAATCCTAAAGGATGCAGGAGATCAACTTTGGAAAATTTTCACAGTGGTTTTCAAAATCTGGATCGCTTTGACGCTGGTGGTCTATTTTATCATATTTATGATAATTCTGTTTGTTGTCATTATAGCAGGAACGGGGTCTAAAAAGAGAGACCGTTCAGGCCGGGATTCCATCGGTAATGCCATCTCAGGCATCATAAGGATTTTTTTCTCCATATTTCAGTGGAAAACCATTAGCGGAAATATAGGCTATCGAACAGATAATCTGGGCTACCGTTTTCGTGGGTTCAAGCCAAAACCCGCAGTGCTAAACGAAAAGAAAAAAAGTTTTATCGCATCGGTTTATGATTTTGTGTTCGGTCCGCCCCGGGTTGAACCCGATCCGTTGAATAATGAAAAAGAGGTCGCCTCATATCTTCAAACACAAAAAGGAATTCTTACAACCTCCGATCTCATGTCCCTTGCCGGCTGGACTCTTTCCGATGCCCAGGCATTTTTTACAGACTGTTTGGTACGATTTCAGGGCGATGTTAAAGTCACCGAGAAAGAGGGTGTCATGTATGGTGAATTCGACCAGATCCTGAGGGGAGTAGGGAAAGTTACAACTGCTCAGGTGATTCACTACTGGGATGAATATGAACCAATTTATGAATGGACTGGAAATACGGCAGGACGTAATGCTCTGATTTCCCTTATGAACGGATTCAACCTGATTTTTGCGATTGTGATCATTTTTAATTTCCATGCTATATTACAGATGATGGGTTTTAATACAGCCCCCGTTCATTCCGCTTCAGGAACGATGATGGCACTCGGTTGGATTCCTCTGGTTTTTTCCCTGATCTTTTTTCTTGTGCCTCTTTTGAGGTATCCGATAATTCAGCATCACAACCGCAAACGACATGAAAATAACATTCGCAAGCGCATGTATCGTGCGATATTTGACTTTCATGGTAATCCCATGACAGTAAATCAGGCGGCCGGGGCCGTCAACCACAACGCATCAGAAGAGAAGCTCAGCCATGAAACAGTTGCACATCACCTCGATACATTGGCATTAGATCTTGCCGGAAAGACCGATATTTCGGACACCGCTGAAGTGATATATTCTTTTCCCCGGATCAAAGACGAACTTGCTGCCGCTGAACGCCTTCAACAACAAAGACAATTAGATCGAGATCTCGGGAAAATCATTTCAGATTCCGCCTGAGCAGAAAAAAAACTATCAAAGAGCATAATTTCTCGGCATGATGTTCTTACTGAATATGAACCAACATAAGGGGGTTTAAAAGATGGCAACCATACATCAACTTACGTTCCATTATTAACCGTGATGATTGTGAAAACGAATTGCACCTGCGCAACAGCGCCGATAAGTGTGTTTCCAATGAATTTGACGCAACCATTCGTTCCATCATGGCAACATAGAAAGTAGATGCAACCATAACAACGAGGTGTACCTTCTGTCCTGGAGCCGGGATCTTAGCGGAGATCCTGTAGTCATCTATCCAGGCACTTCAGTCATGCCTCAAGCTTGTATCATCTCCCTGCAAGCCGGAGATGTACGGAAATTCATGGGAGCCGGTATCGTTCTCTTTCCTGCCAGAAAAGTTACCGCCGGCCTCGCAACAAGAATCATGAAATTGTTAGCTGTTTACCATAGGTCTGAGCTTGATACCGAGTTCCTCCAATTGTTTTTTGGATGTCTCTGAGGGAGCATTGGTCAGAAGACATGATGCTTTCTGGGTTTTCGGAAATGCAATAACGTCCCGGATCGATTTTTGGCCGGCCAGGATCATCACCAGGCGGTCAAAACCAAAGGCAATCCCGCCATGGGGAGGAGCACCGGATTCTAATGCCTCCAGGAGAAAACCGAATTTTTCTTCATATTCTTCTTGTCCTATATTCAAAGACTCGAAAACTTTCTGCTGAATTTCGATACGGTGGTTACGAATAGACCCGCCGCCGATCTCGGAACCGTTTAGAACCAGATCGTAAGCCCGGGACCGAACCATCTCGGGATTATAGGCAGACCCTTTTTCCAGCAACGGATAATCTTCCTCCAACGGAGCGGTAAAGGGATGATGCAATGCTTTGTATCGATTTTCTGTGTCATCGTATTCAAGCAACGGGAAATGGGTTACCCAAACAAAGCGAAATTCGGATTCATCAATCAATCCCAGCTTGTTTCCAAGATGATTGCGTAAATAACCCAGCGCATCATTGGCAATCCTGGGTTTATCTGCAACAAAAAAAACCAGATCTCCTGGTTCAAGGTTAAGTCGCTTGATCAGCGAGGATTTTTCCGCTTCATTAAAATATTTTGCAATAGGAGACTGCCAGCCATTATCACGGATTTTTATCCATGCCAATCCCTTGGCCTTATAGATTGAAACGAATTCGGCCAGATCGTCAATTTCTTTTCGGGACCAATCGATACATCCCTTTGCGTTGAGCGCTTTAACAATTCCACGTTTTTCAACTACTTTGGCAAAGGTTTTAAATTGCGATCCGGCAACAATGTCAGAAACATCCCTAAGCTCCAGACCGAATCTAACATCAGGCTTGTCCAGACCATAGCGGGATACAGCATCCTGATACGACAGGCGGGGAAATGGTGTTTTTAACTGGATATCAAGGACATCTTTAAACAAGGCGGCCATCATTTTTTCGGAAATCGCCATAATATCTTCTTCACCGACAAACGACAGTTCCATATCGATCTGGGTAAACTCGGGCTGACGGTCCGCACGAAGGTCTTCATCCCGGAAACACCGAACAATCTGGTAATATTTATCATAGCCGGCAATCATCAGAAGCTGTTTAAAAATCTGAGGCGATTGGGGAAGCGCATAAAATCTGCCGGGGTTGACACGGCTGGGCACAAGATAGTCCCTGGCGCCTTCAGGAGTGCTTCTGGTTAAAAAAGGGGTTTCGATATCCAGAAAACCGTGGTGGTTAAGAAAATTTCGAACTGACATGGAAGCCTTATGGCGCAGGCAAATATTTTTTTGAATCAACGGTCGTCTAAGATCTAAATGCCTGTATTTCAAGCGGATATTTTCAGAAACTTCGATCCGGTCCTCCATAAGAAACGGCGGGGTTATGGCCGGGTTTAAAATTTTCAGTTCCTGAATCGTTACCTCGATTTCACCGGTTTTTAATTTGGGATTGACCATATCTTCGGGACGAGGATCTACAATTCCCCGAACCCCCAGGACATATTCGCTTCTAACACTGTGAGCCTTGGTATGTACTGCCGGATTGATTTCCGGATTGAAAACTACCTGAGTAATGCCTTCCCGGTCGCGAAGGTCTACAAAGATAACCCCACCATGATCTCTTCGACGCTGGACCCATCCCATGAGAACGACTTCTTTTCCCACATCATTGATTCCCAATTGACAGCATGAATGGGTTCTTCTCATATCTTCCAGATTATCTTCTAACGGCAAATCGGACAACTGCGCATCTCCTTCCATATCGATTTATATTTTTTTGTTAAAATTTCTTTTTTTATCTCAGGCTGTCATTATAAGTCAACATTAAATCAACAAAAATGCCTTTGACTTGAAATTCGTTTTCCTCTAATTTGTGTTTTTATTGCTATAATTTTATCCAAAAATAAGGATGTCACACAACATGACAAAAAGAACGGGTCATTTTAATATGCTTTGCGATATCGGGGATTTGACTGCCCTGTTTTCGGAAAGTGTGGATATCGAAATTTTTTTGCAACGAACGGTTAATCTGGTGGCACGTCATCTAAACGCGCAGGTATGCTCCATTTATCTTTATGATGACACGGCGGATGAACTTGTTCTTAAAGCGACCATCGGATTGAATCCGGATTCTGTCAACCGGGTGAAAATGAAACTTGGCGAGGGGCTGGTCGGCACGACCCTGGAAAAACTTCAGCCGGTATGTGAAGGCAGGGGATCATTGAATCCCGACTTTTTATATTTTGAAGAAACCCAGGAAGAGCGATTTGAATCATTTATGGCTGTGCCGATTCGTCGGGGTGTGGTAAAGATCGGCGTATTGGCAGTACAGCATGAGCAGGCGAATTATTTCGATGATATCGATCTTATGGCATTACGGACAGCCGCGAACCAGTTGGCGGGTGCCATTGAAAATGCGCGTCTTTTAATGGACCAGCATCACATTGATGTCAACACCGTTTCTGGCTCATTAAACAAAGTTGGCGGATTTTTAAAAGGAAGTCCTGCTTCCGGAGGATATGCGTATGCAAAGGCCGCGGTTTTGAAAAAAAGCCATTTTGGTCTTTTAACCGGTTCGGATGCGCCTGACAGAAAATTTACCCTTAAAGATTTTTTTATTGCCATAGATGAGACCACACACCAATTGGAAGCGCTTCAGGCTCGTCTGGCCAAGCGACTTCCCGAAAGCGTCTCTTTGATATTTACCGCTCATTTTATGATTTTAAAAGATGCCAAGTATATTGAAAAAATTGTTGAGCTTATTTTGAGAGGCGAGCATGTACCCAAAGCTATTAGAACTGTGACAGAGAGCTATATCAGCCGGTTTTTATCCAGTCCTCATGCCTACATCCGGGACAAGACAAACGACATGGAGGATCTGGCCGGACGAATGTTAAAAAATCTACACAGGATTGCAAGTCCGGAAAACCAGATGAAAGAAGTCCAAATTGTCATTGCTCAGGAACTGTATCCATCGGAAATGCTCAAATTAGCTTCCGAGGATATTCAGGGAATTATTCTGGTGTCCGGCGGTGTTACTTCCCATGTGGCGATTCTTTCACGGTCCATGAAAATTCCGCTGATCATCGCCCAGCATCCGGATCTGTTAAACATTTCCGATGGCACGCCGGTTTTGATAGATGCCAATATCGGAAATATTTTTATCAATCCTTCCGCTGACATAATCCATCAGTATGAAACCAGTGCAGCCGTTCAGAAAACGGCTGAACCGTTGAAAATGTCACTTTCTCCATCAACATTTACCCTGGATGGTCACCAGGTTCATTTAATGGCTAATATCAACCTGCTCAGCGAGCTATCACTGGCAAAAGAGCTGAAAGCCGAGGGTATCGGTCTTTACCGAACAGAGTTTCCTTTTTTGATTCGTACGACATTTCCTTCCGAGGAAGAACAATATCTGGTCTATAAACGGCTGTTTGAAACCATGGCCGGAAAACCGGTAACGATCAGAACCCTGGATGTTGGTGGTGAAAAGGTTCTGATTTACTCAAACTCCCCGGCCGAAGCCAACCCTGAACTAGGACTCAGATCCATCCGTTTTTCACTCCGCAACCGTGAGATATTCGAACAACAGATTCGGGCTATTTTAAGGGCGGCTCCGGATCAGGAGGTTCTTAGAATAATGTTCCCCATGATTTCATCAGTGGACGAATTCCGGGAGGCACGACAGATTGTCCGCCAGTGTATCCGTCATCTTGAAAAAGAATGTCTTACCTGTCATCTTCATCCACAGATTGGTATGATGCTGGAGATGCCATCTGTTTTGGAAATTATGGAAGAACTTGCGGCTGAAGCGGATTTTTTTTCTATCGGAACCAACGATTTTGTTCAGTACATGCTGGCGGTAGACCGAAACAACGAAAAAGTGGCCGATTACTACCAGCCCTACCATCCATCAGTGCTTCGATCCCTTGCCAGAGCAGCCCGGATCGTATCGCGTCCGGGAAAAGATATTTCCGTATGCGGAGAAATGGCCCATGAACCGGAGTATGTTCCGTTCCTGCTGGGCATTGGCCTGCGTTGCCTCAGTATCGATCCCCAATACATGATTAAGGTACAGTCCATAATTACCCGTATCAACCTGAGTGATGCCGAGGCATTTGCCAATCGTCTGCTTTCACAATCAACTATCAGCGGAGTGCGCGGTGTTTTGGAAGATTTTCCCGGCAAAACAGTGGATTCCGGCACAAAGATGTCTAAAACAGTGGCATAATTATTGTATTGATAACGTTAACACAGCATTTTTGAACCAATTGTCCAAATCGGCTGATACACCTGGAAAGACCTTAAACTTCCAATGGAGGCGTCATTGTTAGAAAAAATGAAAGCTTTTGTTGATCAGAAACGAAATGTTGAGGAATTTATTACCAAAAGACTGTGGCAATTTCGAATAAAAGATATGCCTTTCCCAAAAGCGATGTTTTTTAGTGCGCTTCGGATTTTTGCGCTGACAGTAAGAGGATTTCGTGAAGACAGCTGTATTTTAAGGGCTTCTGCACTTACTTTTTATACGGTTTTATCCATTGTTCCGGTACTGGCAATGGCCTTTGGAATCGCCAAGGGATTTGGATTTGAGAGTGTTCTCGAAGAAGAATTGATGGAACGTTTTGTTTTCCAGAAAGACGCCCTCAGCCGCGTATTCGTATTTGCCAATGAGCTTCTGGAAAAAACCAAGGGAGGTGTCATCGCCGGAGTAGGTGTCGGTATCCTTTTCTTGACTGTCTTAAAAGTTCTCAGCCATATTGAAAGATCATTTAATAAAATATGGAAAGTGTCTTCGTCACGAAGCATTGGTAGAAAATTCAATGACTATTTTGCTGTCATGATGATCTGTCCGTTGCTGATTATCGTACACGGCAGTCTTTCGGTTTTTATCACTGTCCAGGTAAAAACCATAATGGAACGTATCGCCCTGATCGGCATATTCAGTCCTATTATCTTTACGGTTTTAAAATTATTATCCTATGCACTGATCTGGATTTTGTTGTTTTATATTTATAAAGTCCTGCCGTTTACCGAAATAAAAATCAGCACTGCCATCATTGCAGGAATTCTGGCGGGAACTATCTTTCAAACCATTCAATGGATCTATATCTACTTCCAGGTAGGGGTATCACAGTATAATGCCATTTACGGAAGTTTTGCGGCATTGCCATTATTTATGATCTGGCTTCAGATAAGTTGGATGATCGTACTGTTTGGGGCGGAATTTTCCTATGCTTTTGAAAATGTGAATCTTTATGAGTTTGAAGCTGAAATTTCCAATATGAGCTATTCACATAAAAAACTTCTTTATGTAACAATTGTACATCTGTTAACCCGAAACTTCTCCGAGGGCCAACCGCCTTTGAATGAAAAACAAATTTCGGAAAAACTCGGAATCCCCCGGGTTTTTGTACGAAAGTCATTGGAAGATCTGAAACAAGCTGACCTGATATCCGATGCGCAATGTGAAAAGGGAACGGCCAAAGCCTATCTTCCGGCTCATGATATCCGGACATATAGAATATGGTATGTGATAAAATGCCTGGAGACCTCAGGTACCGAAAATATTCCAATCAATTCATCCAATTCCGTGAATGCTATAAAAGAAATCCTACGAAAATTTGGAGAAGCCCTTGAAAACTCTCCGGAAAATGAGCTTTTGGAAAATATTGATACCAAATCAAAACATCAAAATGCCTAAAACTTGCAAACCATTGGGACGTATATAATACGGGAGATTAATATGAATATACTGAACACAACAATTTCAAACATCCAGGCCCCTGATTTAAACTTTTATCGTGCCGCCCGGGAGCGGCTTCGCAACCAGGCAAGACCTTCCGGCAGTCTTGGAATGCTCGAAGATATAGCTGCGAGGATGGCCGGAATTTTTGGAACCTTAGATGTTCGTCTGAACAATAAAGCCATTGTTACGTGTGCCGGGGATCATGGGGTTTGTGCAGAGGGGGTCAGCCTGTTTTCCTCTGAGGTTACCTATCAAATGGTTCATAACTTTGTTAATGGAGGGGCCTCCATCAATGTATTGGGTCGTCATGCAGGAGCCCGTGTATATGTGGCAGATTTCGGTGTGAACCGGGACTTTGAGCCGGATCTTCCCATTTTCCACAAAAAGGTCAATAAGGGAACCAAAAATTTTGCAAAGGGACCGGCCATGACCCGGAATGAAGCGATTCAAAGTATTGAAAGCGGGATAGAGGTTTTCAGAGAGCTTCAGATACAAAAAGCGGTTGATATTTTGGGAACCGGAGACATGGGGATCGGCAACACGACTCCCTCTACAGCTATCATTGCGGTGTATTCGAAAATGAAAGTTGCTGAACTGGCAGGGCGGGGCACTGGTATCGACGATGAAGGACTGGAAAAAAAAATCAGGGTCATTGAAACCGGATTGGAACTAAATCGACCCGACCCGGATGATCCCATTGATATATTATCAAAGGTTGGCGGTTTTGAAATCGGTGGGCTTTGCGGGCTGGTGCTCGGTGCCGCCGCATCGGGCATACCGGTTGTTTGTGATGGATTGATTTCCACAGCGGGTGCTCTTCTGGCATGTGAGATAGCTCCCCCGGCGGTCAAATATCTGTTCGCCAGTCATAATTCCTATGAAATCGGCCATCGCTTCATGTTAAAACACCTGGGGCTGGAACCTCTTTTGGACATGAAACTTCGCCTGGGGGAGGGCACCGGTTCAGCCCTGGCCATGGAAATTATCGATGCCGCCACCCGGGCGTTATGTGAAATCAAAACCTTTGACGAAGTTGCTATCAAAGATGAACAGTAACAGTTATTATCGTTTTGTACTATGACCCCAAAGAACGGTTGGATTGAATTATATCAATTGGTTACAAACCAATAAATGGCATACTTGATCATTTTTTGATAACTAGTTTGCTTCACAAGTGTCCCAACGTTTAATCAAATAATTTCAATTGCTTATCATCTATAGCAATTTGGTTTCTGTAGAAAAATTGCCTTTTTCTTGAGACCCGGTATCAAGTTGTAAAGACAATTTTTACGATTCAAGCCGTCGCCTTTAAGATGTCTCCAATTCGAGTGGAAAAATCGAAAATTTCACGATTTTTGGACGTACCTCACCTTCTGGCTCCGACACCCTCTGTAAAAAAACTTGATAAGTCTCGGAATTGAGTCGCCGATGGTCATACTC
>JAGYNR010000089.1 GCA_018399715.1 Desulfobacterales bacterium
TTATATTTATTTTTTTATGTTTTCAAGTTTTAATTGTCAACATATTGATTGCATCACATGATACTTAAACCTAGACTGAGCGTTAAAAATTTTGAAAGAATTATTTTACAATATAATTTAAAGGAGTTGTGCCTTTTTTTCAAAATTTTTCACCCTGCGGGATTTTCAAATTTACGTTAAATTTTGTTTTGAAATTGATTCAGCTGATAATAAACCTTAGGGTCTCGTCCCTTAATCAGGTATGAAATTTAAAAAACGGAAAGGAAAAATAATCATGAAATTAAAAATGATTGTTTTTAATTGCATTCTCATTGTTATTTTAACCGGATGCGCCAGACCATTGAAGATGTCCTCACCTTCTACGCTTCAGTTATCAGGTATAAATCAACATCCTTATACGGCCGGACTTTTTGTTCCTCAGACAGTTAATGAGTTTGTCTATGTGAAAGCAACAAGCCTTTTTAATAAAATATCTTACCCCATTGGTGAGCAAACCCACTTGATTTTTAAAAAAAATCTTCCTTTTGTGTTTAAAAGTGTTGCGGAGGTTTCATCAATAATGCCTGATCTAAATGTAGATATTGTCATAAAACCATCAATTGTAAAATTCAGTTCAACAATTTGGGACTCTGCATATAAGAAGTCATATTCGGCTGTAATTGTATATCATATAGATGTATATAACGAAAATGGAGAAAAAATATTAATGCGAACGGCTGCCGGGAATGCTCAAATTTCCAAAGGAGAACTGGCTTTAAAAAAAGACATATGTGCTGAGGTTGCCCAAATTGCAATGGAAGAAGCGGTAAAGAAAATTATTCAAGAACTGTCAAAGGCAGAGGAACTTCAACATATCAAATAGCAAAAGGGCTTAACGTGGTTTTTTGGGGATACTGTCTGATCAGAAACATAGCTCAATTCGCAGATGCTGTTATTTTATGAGACACAACATACCTACTTCACATCATAGTGCTTTAAAAAATTCTGTTAACAAAGATGTCTCCAGTGCGGTAATTCTTTTTGTGGTCAGTGCTGTTCAGTTTCTGACACCTTTTATGCTGTCCGCCGTAGGCGTCGCTCTTCCTACTATCGGCGCAGAGTTTTCAGCCAGTGCGGTTCAATTGGGACTTGTGGAAACTGTCTATATCTTCGCCTTCACTTTATTCTTGCTGCCGGCAGGACGGCTGGGAGATATTTATGGAAGAAAAAGAATTTTTATGATCGGCATTATTGTGTTCACTGTGGGAACCATCTCAATATCGCTCGCTTTTACGATCAAAAGTTTTATTGCATTTCGTTTTCTTCAAGGTTTTGGCGGAGCCATGATATCGGGAACCAGCGTGGCGATACTTTCCTCTGTTTTTCCACCGGCCAAACGGGGACAGGCGCTGGGAATTATTGTCGGTTGTGTATACCTGGGACTTTCGTTGGGCCCGGTACTTTCGGGATTGATGATCACCTATCTGGGATGGCGCTGGATCTTTTACCTGGGCGTTTTGATTGAGCTTTTCTGTTTGTTTCTCACGGTTTTGAAATTGAAGGGGGAGTGGGCTGAAGCAAAAGGTGAACGGTTTGATGTGGTGGGAACGGTTCTTTATGTTTTATCTTTATTTTTTCTGATTTTTGGTACTCTCAACCAGAAAGAGGGTGGCATTTATCTCGTGTTCATGGTATCAGGTGCCTTAGGATTTTTGATCTTTCTTGTCTTTGAATACCGATGTTCATCGCCGATTTTAGATGTTGGACTGATCACTCGTAACCGGGTTTTCGCTTTCAGCAACCTGGCTACCCTGATCAATTACGCCGCCTCTTTTGGCATCGCTTTTTTCTTTAGTTTGTATCTGCAGGTTGTGAGAGGATATTCTCCTCAATGGGCGGGATGGATTTTGATTATCCAGCCCGTGTTTCAGTCTGCCCTTTCTCCTTTTTTTGGAAGGCTGGCAGACCGGGTATCATCTGCAGGCCTTGCTACTTCGGGCATGGCAGTTTGTACTATCAGCCTGGGGCTGGTTTCCCAGGTTGAGGTCCAAACCCCCATGCCTTTGATTATGGGAATGTTGGCGTTGATGGGTATAGGATTCGGTCTTTTTTCATCACCCAATACCACGACGGTGATGGGAAGTGTCTCTCCAAAAAGTTATGGCATTGCATCCAGTTTTTTGGCCACAATGCGGACGATGGGAATGATGTGCAGTATGACCATTATCACTTTGGTGTTTAAACAGATCATGGGAGACCAGCCGGTAAGTTCGGAAACACGGTCTCTTTTTCTTGGCAGTATGCAGCTTTGCATGATGATATTTTGCTTTCTTTGCATGATCGGCGTTTTTTGTTCTATGGTTCGATTGAAACCTGTCACCAGGAATGAAGGATCACGATTTGTTTCCTTTACCGATCGCCGGCACTCAGAAACGTGGAAAAAATAATCCCGCCATTTCTTATGTCCTCCCTAATGAACTCCTCTTGATTATTTTTTTAATTACCAGCGGTTGCATCCTTCAGGAGTTTTTTGAAACCCTCCAGGGTGCCTTTCCAGGAAGCATCCTCTCCGGCCATAACAGCTACGATAGTGCTTTTTTCCACGCTGACTTCGAGAATAATTTCTTCATCGCCGACTTTAAAAACCGCCTCCCCCCATCGCTCTGCCGGTAGGCCGGTTAATTCGCAATCATAATCGGTCCTGATTTCACCGGTCATTCGAATTTCACCCATTTTTTTTCTCCTTAAATTATCAGTGTAAGGGCTTTAGGAAAAATATTGATCTATCAATTGCCGCCCATCTTCAGAAATGACGTTAATAATCGCTATCGGGATCGGAATCGCTATCGAATATGTTGCCTTTGAGGTGTATTCGATCCCGATCCCGGCTCCGATAGGGAATCCATCATTTCATGTGATTGTCATAATTAGTGCAACACTACATACCCTATTGCAAACTGATGATTTTTTTAATATAAGCTTTTATAGTAAAACTTGAACATCGAGTAAAAAGTATTTTTATCATCCACCATAATAGCCAAAAGATACAAAAAGGATCTGTCATGACGGAAAATGAAATTAAGGAACTGGTGTTGAAACATTTAAAAAAAATTGCTCCGGAGATAGATACCGATACGATGGAACCAGGAACCCGTTTTCGGAATCAGTTCGATTTTGATTCAGTGGATTTTTTAAATTTTATCACGTCTCTTCAAAAAGAAGCTAATCTGGTTATTCCTGAAAATGACGCTCCAAATCTGAGTTCCCTTGAAGGTGCTGTCAACTATTTGAAAAAACGAATTTAATTAAGTTTATTACGTTTTTTCGGACTCCAGGTTAAGATAGACATGCCACACCCCCGGGTCATCCGGAATAGATCGTTTCTGAAACCCAAAGGCTTCCGCCAGTTTAAGCATGGAACGATTATCGCTTAACACTTCACCGTACAGCCGTCTTATCCCACGACTTTCGGAGTATTCAATAATCCGGCGCATTAACGTTAACCCCAATCCCTGACCGGTCATTTCCTTTTTTAACATTATCGCGAATTCGGCCTCTACAATGTCCGGATCTGCGGTAATCCTCACCACTCCAAGAAGCTCAGATGCTTCAGATGGCCATTGAAGAACCAGCGCCATTTCTCTGTCATAATCAATTTGAGTCAGCCGGGCGGCCAGTGCCGGCGATAAGCTGTTCATGGGATGCAAAAAGCGAAACCGAATATCTTCGGGAGATAATTTAGCAAAAAAATCCTGAAAAGCAGGTCCATCTTCCGGCCTGATCGGACGTAGAAGCAGTTGTTCTCCTCCGGGCAGAGTTAAAGTCTCCTCCAATTCCCGGGGATAGGGACGAATGGCAAGACGCTGATTTCCTGGAGACGTTGCTGCTGCTATCTTGATTCGGGCATCTATGACCAGGACGCCATCATTGTCTGCTAATAACGGATTGATATCCATTTCGATAATTTCAGGGATGTCACATATTAGCTGAGAAACTTTCACCAGTGTCAGAGCTATTTTTTCGAGTTCTGCGCCGGGATTTTCCCGGTGTCCTTCCAGAAGATGGCTGATTCGGGTTCTTGAAATCACTTCACGTGCCAGGTGCATGTTTAAAGGTGGAAGCGCCGTTGCCGTGTCCCGGATTACTTCAGCCGAAATACCGCCGTGTCCGAACATGATGACAGGCCCAAACTGACAATCTTCGATGACACCAACGATCAGCTCAAAGGCTGCTACCCATCTGGCCATGGGCTGAATGGTAAAGCCTGAAATCCGGGCATCGGGCAGATTGTTTTGAATTCTTTCCAGCATGGCCTCAGCCGTCTCTTTTACCACCGGGGGAGATTCCAAATCCAGCGCAACACCACCGATATCAGATTTATGAAGAATATCAGGAGAAAGAATTTTCAGCACTGACGGGCCGTCGATTTTTTCAGCCAATCTGGATGCCTCTTCGGGATTTTTTGCCACCTGAGTTTCTATGACAGGAATGGTATAAGCTGAAAGGACATCTTTTGATTCTGCTTCATTCAACCACTCTCTTTGTTCATCCAAAGCATTTTTGACTATTTTGAATGCTTTGTCGGTATCCGGGGAAAATGCTTCCGGTATATTCGGCGGGATCTGCTTCAACATCTTCTGGCTGGTCCGATGGCGTACCAGCTGCATGAATCCACGAACGGCCTGAGTTGGCGTTTCATAGGTCGGTACGTTGTTTTCCGAAAACAGTTGACGGGAATCCTCGGCGGCCTTATCGCCCAGCCATGAGGTCAGCACAATTCGGTTTCTGACTTTGTACGGATCTTTTTTTATCGAATCAATAACTGCCCGGGCAGCATCCGTCCCCGAAGATAGGGCCGATGGACAGTTTAATATCAGTATCCCGCTTATCGATTTATCATCCAGAAGCACTTCCAGCGCACTAGCATAACGGTCTGCCGTAGCATCCGCCCCGATATCCACCGGGTTGCCGTGAGACCATGGATGAGGCAATATATCGTCCAGTTTGGAAAAGGTTTCAGAGCTTAACTCTGCCAGGTGTCCTTTTTTTTCAATGAATGTATCGGTGGCGATAACACCGATGGCACCGCCGTTGGTTATGATGGCCAGCCTGTCTCCCGAAATTTTCCGGATGGTGGTTAGTGTTTCGGCGGCATCAAATAATGCTTGAAGATCGTTGACCCGCAGAATGCCGGATCGACGGAAAGCGGCATCATAAACATCATCAGAGCCGGTAATGGCACCAGTGTGTGACTGGGCTGCCCGGGCACTTTCCGGATACCGCCCAGATTTAACGACGATAACCGGCTTTACCCGGGCTGCTGCTCTGGCTGCTGACATGAATTTGCGAGCATCGGAAATAGCTTCAATGTACATCAAAATTGAAAGTGTGCTCGGATCAGAGGCGAGATAGTCTAGCATATCTCCGAAATCCACATCTGCCATATCTCCTAAAGAAACCATATGGGAAAATCCGATATTGCGGGATATGGCCCAGTCCAATACAGATGACAGAAGGGTTCCGGACTGGGCTACAAAAGAAATATTCCCTGTTTTCGGTTTCTGGTGAGCATAGCTGGCGTTGAGACCGCGGCCGGGAACCATAAGTCCCAGTGAATTGGAACCGATAAGCCTTAACAGATGAGGCTTTGCGGATTTCAGGGTGGCCGTGCAAAAAGATTTTCCTTCCGTGTCACCGCCTTCACCGAATCCGTAAGCCACCAATGCCACGGCTTTTGTACCGGCCTGACCCAGCTTGGCTACTAAGTCCGGAACTTTTTCTCTGGGGCATGCCAGTACTGCCAAATCCACCACTTTGGGCAAAGATTCCAGATCGTTATAAGAAGGTATGCCGTCAACACTTCTTTTTTCCGGATGTACTGAAAAAATATCCCCCTGGAATCTGCCACTGGATAAATTTTTTAAGATAATTTCTCCCATTGAACCATATTGCTTTTCAGACCATATAAGAGCAACGGATTTGGGTTTAAACATGTATTCCAGGTTGCGGACGGTCATGGCGTTTCTCCTTTTGTTAAAGAAGGATTCTGATTATATTGCGGTAGTGGACCGTTAATACATCATTTTTATGATCTGCCCAACAATTGATCTTTATTTTCTATAAACTTTTTGTATAGTTGATAATGTTGGGTCTCTTCATATTCAATAGATTGGATTGGAATATGGTCAAAGCTATAAATTTCAGCATTTTGGCAGGCCAGGAGAAGAGGAGAATGGGTGGCAATAATAAATTGAGCATGCCCCGCTGTGCTCATTTGATTTATAATTTCCAGGAGCCGTATCTGGCTTTTCGGAGAAAGAGCTGTTTCGGGTTCATCCAACAGGTATAGACCCTTGATACGGTACCGGTTTTCAAAATACGCCATCAGAGACTGGCCATGAGACATGGAAACCAGGGACTTTCCTCCGAAGTCCTCAAGCTGAGCCGGGTCCATGGTTGCCCATTCTTCCAATATTTTAGCGAAATGTTCAAAAATCGAGGAACCGAAATAAGAACCCGGCACCCGGCCGTTTTTCCACCCAATGGAAATAAAACGATAAAAGATATTTTCATACGGATTGTTGTCAATTCTTCTCACAGGCGCATCTTTCCATATGTGGATATCACACTTTTTGGCCATTGCTTCCAGAAGTGTCGATTTACCGGTACCATTTTCCCCGACAAATAATGTAACCGGTTTGTTAAATGTGATTTCCGGTGTTTGGCGAAATACTTTCAGATTTAGAGGGTATTTCTGATATGTAGGATATTTTTCGGAATAAAACCGAACATGTGATATATGCATAGGTATATATTCTTGTCGCCTCCTTGGTTATTGCTATAAGCAGAATTTAATTGACGGAACATTGTCTGTCAAGAAGAGAAACTAGTGCCAGAACGAAAACCATGATTTTTCGTTCGGGCACAAACAAGAAATAAATAAGGAGCGGTTTTTAAAACCGCTCCGTTGATTCACGGTTTTGGCAAAAGCTAATTTTTCGTTTCAAAAAGCAGCTTTTGAAACCTTTCTGATATGATAAAAAAAATTAGGGTGCTCCGGGTTTAGGAAACCTTGGATGATAAGGCTTTTTTTCTTCTTCTGTCATTTCTTTCATTTGCTGATCGCAACATTTTAATTCCTTTCCGAAACCGGCTTCCATTAAATAAACAATTTTTCCGCAATTACCGCATTTATATAGAACGTGTTGAGATTTTTCTTCTGCCATTTAAATACCTCCTTTCTTTTTATGGATATTTACTGTTGTCATACACCCATATTATAAAATCGTTTGGTTTTTAAGAAATGGGGAATTTACCTTAATTTCAAAAAAAATTGAGTGTAAAATTTTTATAAGTGTATTCTCATGTATAATGGTTTGTTAATTTTCATTCTATTATCTTAAAAATTTTATGGCTTCATATTCTGTTTGACGAAGCTTCATGATATCGTTATGATATACTGTTAAACTATGAGATAGGAGAAGGCATATCCATCCGGAAAGTAGATAACAAAAGAAAGGACGGCCTTAAATGAGTGAACGGGAAATAACATTTTTACCCCATAATAAAAAAATAAATGTGAAAGACGGTGAAATACTTTTACGGGCTGCCCTGGAGGCCGGGGTTCACATTAACGCTTCCTGCGGCGGAGCGGGTATTTGTGGAAAATGCCGGGTGATGATCGAAGATGGTCAGGTAGAAGGAGGAATTAACGAAAGGTTGAGCCAGGAAGATATTGATCATGGATATCGCCTGGCTTGTCAATCAAAAGTTATCGGTGACCTGGTCGTTCGAGTTCCGGTGGAGTCGGAAATTGACACCGGTCTGCTGAATAAGGCAGCTACTCCGCGAAAAACTGCTCGTATCAAAGAGATGAACCTGGATATGCTAAAAGAGCAGGGACTGTTTATTCCCCCGATTGAAAAAATATACCTTGAACTGCCGCCGCCAACTAATGAGGATCATCTTCCGGATGTTACCCGTTTGGTGAATTATTTAAAAATAAAACACAATAAACACGGATTAATGTTTGACTTGCCGTTGATCCGAAAAATTCCGGATATATTACGAAAAAACGATTTTAAGGTCACAGTTTCACTAGCCAAACCGGTTCATGAAGGACGTCAGACACACATCATCAATGTCGAGTCCGGAAATACGGTCGATCATAATTATGCAATCGCTATGGATATTGGAACCACAACCGTATATGGTCAGTTGCTGGATCTCATTACCGGCGAGGTTCTGGCACAAAACGGACAATACAATGGGCAAATCAGCTATGGAGAGGATGTCATTACCCGGCTGATGTACGCGGAACAAGGAGATGGATTGGAAACGTTGCATCAGGTGATCATCAAAACGATCAATACCATTATTGATAAAATTTGCCACCGGGCGAAAATAAACTGTGAAGAAATCAATGCTATATCGATTGCCGGAAATACTACCATGACTCAGTTGTTACTAAAAGTCAATCCCCGCTATATTCGACGTTCTCCATATGTACCCGCTGCAACGCTTTATCCGCCGATCAATGCAGCTTCCTTAGGCATGAACCTGGAGGAACATGTCACCGCGCTGGTATATCCCGCCATTTCCAGCTATGTCGGCGGAGACATTGTGGCCGGTGTAATGGGGTCAGGATTCTACAGGTCGGAAGAATTAACACTGTTCATAGATATCGGCACCAATGCAGAAATCGTGATCGGCAACAAAGACTGGATGGCTTGTGCAGCCTGTTCGGCGGGACCGGCTTTTGAAGGTGGAGGTATCGAGTTCGGCATGCGGGCGGCTAAGGGTGCCATTGAAGATTTTTCCATTGATCCGATTAGCTGGGAACCCATGAACATGACCATTGGTAATGTTCTTCCCATCGGTATCAGCGGTTCCGGGTTAATTTCCATTATTGCAACACTATTTGAGATGGGTGTTATTGACAGCCAGGGAAAATACAATCGCAACCTTGCTACGGACAGAATCCGTGAACAAAATGGAATCGGGGAATACGTATTGGCGTATAAAGACCTGGCCGGCATCGACCGGGATATAGTGCTGACCGAAATTGACATCGATAATCTTATCCGCGCCAAAGGTGCTATCTACAGTGGTTTTATGACGCTTCTTTCGGAGGTTGGATTGGGAATCGGGGATCTGGAAAAAATAATTTTATCCGGTGGGTTCGGTAGTTATGTGGACCTTGAAAAAGCCATGATCATTGGGTTGCTGCCTGAAATTGATCCGGAAAAAGTGACGTTTGTTGGAAACGGCTCTTTGATGGGAGCCAAAATGAGTAGTCTGACAAACCGGCTTCGTCAGGATGTAGTTGATGTAACCCGGAAAATGACAAACTTTGAGCTTTCCGAAACACAATCCTACATGGATCACTACGTGGCGGCTTTATTTTTGCCCCATACCGATGTCAACCAGTTTCCAAAATTAAAGGAACGGCTTAAGTCTCGGAATTTGCTTCAATAAATGAATGATATTTTTTTCATAATTTGTTAACTCGCTATTGACAAATAAACTAAATCTGTATAAAAAAAATTTTTCGGCAATATCGTATGCTATGTTTTATTCAATTTCCGCTGTTTATGGGAAAAGTGCGGGAAAATCTAGTTGATGGCTGAAATCATGGGAACAACCTT
>JAGYNR010000009.1 GCA_018399715.1 Desulfobacterales bacterium
AAAGGTGCTGAAGATATTGAAAAAATAGAATATTATGGCGAAAGTATACACCGCTATCTTCATCGGCTTTCTGTTTAATTCCAGAAAAGATTACACTCGATGATCAAGTTTTTTCCCCTCATTCCGGCTAAAGCCGTAATCCAGAAGGTTTTGCTAGCTTACTGGATTCCAAGTCTCCGCTACGCCCGGAATGACGAAGTTTGTTATGAGCTGAATTAAAAAAACTTGATCATTGAGTTACAGGTAGATACGATTTTTTATGAAAGCAATGATCCTGGCAGCGGGATTTGGTACCCGACTGCAACCCCATACCAATTTTATGCCAAAACCCCTCTTTACGATTGCTGGGCAGTCGGTTCTGGATATGCTCATTGAGTCGTTAATCGTTGCCGGATGTGAAAGCATCGTCATCAATACGCATCACTTAGCTGGAAGGATAACCGGTTTTTTACAATCCAGAATATATTCTGTCCCCATTTTTATCTCCAATGAGACCAAAATTCTCGGAACCGGCGGTGCGATTAAAAAAGCTGCCCATCTTTTAGGAGACCATCCTTTTTTACTCATCAACGGCGATATCGTTACGAATATCAACTTTAAATCCGTCTATGAGTTTCATTTAGGTCACGATTATCCCGTTACATTGGTATTACTTAATGATCCTCAACTCAATAGCGTATCCTGTGATGACCGTGGCTTTGTCAAAGATTTTCAAATAGCGGAGAAACAGAAACAGGATATTGGAAGCCAGGACCGATACTATACATTTACCGGCATACAGGTTCTGGATCCCGGGATATCGCAATGGATTCCATCAGAGAGATTTTATAACAGCATTGATGCCTACCGTAGATTATTGGCATCAGGAGAATCGATAAAAGCGTTTTTCCCGAAGAATACGTATTGGATCGATATCGGTACGGAATCCAGATACAAACAAGCCTGTATAGATCAAATGGTACCCGAAGTATTCAGGCAGGTTTACGGAAAAGTTCCCCCCGCATCGATTCAGTGGCATCAGCTTGCAGGGGATGGTTCTGACCGTAAATGGTATCGACTTTCTTCCGGTGCTTTTTCCGTTATTCTTGCGGATCATGGAATACATGGGCAACGGGAGACTTCGGAGGCCAGAGCGTTTATCTCCATTGGAAAACATCTTTATCAACAAGGTATCCCCGTGCCGGAAATATATCTTCATGATACCTTATCCGGTCTTGTATTCTTGGAGGATTTAGGAAATGTAAATCTTCAGCAACAATTTTTCAATGACAATCAAACCAATGTTACAAAGCTATATGAGACGGTTGTTGATCAGTTGTGCGAGATGTTCGTGAAAGGCGCTCGCGGGTTTAATCCTTCATGGACTTACCAAACGCCTCGATACAATAAACAGTTGATTCTTGAACATGAGTGCCGCTATTTTGTCGATGCTTTTCTCAATGACTACCTCGGGCTTGATGTCAAGTGGGAGCAACTGGAAGATGATTTTTTTAAACTTTCAAATAACACCTTGAAATATTCAATTAATGGTTTTATGCATCGGGATTTTCAATCCAGAAATATCATGGTTAAAGACGGGCGGGTATTTTTTATCGATTTTCAGGGCGGGCGTATGGGGCCGATTCAGTATGACCTGGCCAGTCTTATCATCGATCCTTATGTCCGGTTACCATTTGTTTTGCGGGAGCATCTGAAAAATTATTGCAGAAACAAGCTATCTTCAATCATTTCTTTAAATAATGAAATGTTTGAAAAAGGATTTCAGTATTGCAGTATTACCCGAAACCTTCAAATTCTGGGAGCTTTTGGATTTTTATCCGGGAAAAAGAAAAAACTATTTTTCCGGGCTTACATACCTCCGGCTCTTCATATGCTAAGTAATAATCTCTCGAATTTTTTTGGAAACAAACAATTCGAACCGCTAAAAAAAGTTGTGGAAACAGTTGTGGGGCTTTTTACAACTAAAAAAATAAATTCTGGTTAACCATTGATTGAAAATTTGAGTCTATTTGATTATTATGTTTTAAAATTAATATCAGGAGAAATCAATGGAGCATAGAATTCTTGTCGTAGATGATGAAAAGCCGATTCTGGAGCTTTTATGCGAGGTACTTCACGATCACGGTTTTAATGTAGAAACAGCAAACAATGGTGCTCAGGCGATTGAGGCATTCCAAAATAACCCGCATGACCTTGTCATTTCTGACTTGATCATGCCGGGAATGAGTGGTTTAGAAGTTATCAGTACAATCAAGCGCCTGGATAAGGAAGTAGAAGTTATTATTCTTAGCGGCTATGCAACCATTGACAACGCTGTAAAAGCTCTCAGAGATTACAATGCCTTTGATTTTCTAACCAAACCCCTTGATAATTTGGATGCCCTGTTGAACACCATTGAGAAAGCTCTTGAGCGCAAGCAGCTTCAAAAGGAAAACAAGTCCCTGATTGAAGCTTTAAAACAGGCCAATGACGAACTTGAAAGAAGAGTCAAGGCCAGAACCATGGAACTGGCTCTGGTTAACGAACGGTTGAGAAAGGAATTGGCTGAGCGAAAAGAGACTGAAAAAAAGCTTCGGCAAAAAAGAAACTAAAAAAACTTGCCAGCAAATTTATTACCCCGGTGTTTGGTATCTTAAAAAAACGGCTCCCCCCCAATTTTTTTCATATTCATACCACTTGCACAAAAATCCCTTTCCATTGTACTCAAAGATTATTGGATCGAATTCATGAGGACTGAACCCACTTAAAACAATCACTGAACAAGTATCATCAGCAAGCCTTGAAATTTCATGAGAGATATTCATCAACGTAGGATACCTCAGATTTGCGGTAATCATGTCAAACCCAGGATTCAGCTGGTTCAGATCTCCATGGAAAATTTTGAATCTGTTTCCCATTCCGTTTAGATTTGCATTTTCCATAGCTTCCTTACGGGCACAGGGGTCCAGGTCGGTACCAACGGCCTGGGTGATTCCCAGTTTAAGCGCACACATCGCCAGAATGCCCGATCCGGTACCGATATCCAGTACTTTTGTTATCGGTTTTGGGTCCATGGACCAGTTTTTTGCGATGGCCTTTTCTATACCCTTTACAGCAAGCCTTGTGGTAGGGTGTTCGCCGTTTCCAAATGAAATCCCCGGTCGGATAGCAACAATGATATCATCGGGTGACTTTGGACAGAAAAAGAAACCCTCGGGTACCAGCACTATTCTTGATGCAATACGGACAGGCCGGTTGAAAGATTTCTCCAGATATGAATTTCCAAATTGATACGTGTAAATAAGCTCTCCTGAACCAACCAGATCTCTGATTGCCTGTTTGAAAGCTTTGGGCGTAATTTCCCGCTTTTCAGAAACTGCTTTTTGAAGCTCTATGGGAGTAACCTTTTGAATTTTTTGTTCTATGATATTTATAATTACAGTTTTCAGTTCCATTTTATTTTAAAAAAGCTGCAACCGGGATCGATAAGCATCAATGACTTCCGAAGGATTATTGGTCAAGATAAGATTGTTTTTTATCCAGGCGGGCGCCCGGCTGTACCGAACCATTTCCTCGATTTGTGCAACGATATTGTTCCAAAAATGGCCATTACCTTCCGTATCAAACAAAATCACCGGGACTTGTTCAAGAATGGACAGTTTCATATTGCACAAAGTAATGCCAAGTTCTTCCAGAGAGCCCAAACCTCCGACATTAAAGATTGGAAATGATGCTATCTCAAACCATTTTTGACGGCTGTGTCGGCAGGTTGCCTGGAATACCTGGCAAAAATCAACCTCCCGGGTCATTGATTGATCTGTAATATCCAGAAAATTCGCACCTGAAAGAATGCCTTTGTCCCTGGCCAATTTATTTACCGACTCCATTACACCACTTCCGCCGCCGGTGACGATTCCGATATTGCGACCCCAAAACGCCATAAGTTCGTCCAGTAATTGTCCTAATCGCTCTGTTCCCAACGGGGACAGGGGAAGGTTTGATCCATAAAAGGCAAACAGCATGGACTTGTGAAAGTCTGCAAAGCGTTTTGGATCAATGAAATACCCTTTTCCATCCCTGATGGTATGAACCATAAGTGTATCGTTTAATGATGAAACCCAAAAGACTTCCAACCCAAAGGCGTGATATTCCAGGAGGCGGGTATGATCCAACTGAGACAAAAACGGTCCGTGTTCACAGGAAGGTTCAAAAAAATACAGTGCATTGATTTTGCCTTCACACGCCAGATTAATAATATCCCTGTGTTCTATCATATTGGGGAAATATTTCACCGCCAGCGCCGGCATGGTTTTGTTTTTCAATTCAAAGACCCGGGCTGTCGCATAGACATGGGGACAGACACTTTTACCGGAAAAATCACGCCTTCCTGCTGTACACATGACAGGAGTCGCTGTACAGGTTTGTTCCGGCCCGTTTAAAAATATTTTTGCCTTTTGAATGCCATCACTATCATTGGGAATTACAGCCAGCGGTCTTTGAATGAAAGGACATGTAGACTGTCTTTGGGAGATCATCTTTTTTTCCAGCATGTGCAACTGGTTCAAAGAATGAAATTTTAAACCTTTTGGTGGATAATACCATTGACTGGCTTTTTTGTCTTCAGGCGCTTTGTAAATTCTGGCTGATATTAAAGGGTTTACAATCGGGTGCTCGCTGTTGTTTACAATCTCCAGATAAATGCGAATTCCTCGGGTTTTGATGGGATCTAAAATGGTTGCCGAAAGATGTCCCCCCATT
Source organism: Desulfobacterales bacterium (assembly GCA_018399715.1). Classification (GTDB taxonomy): domain Bacteria; phylum Desulfobacterota; class Desulfobacteria; order Desulfobacterales; family SKZT01; genus M55B149. The sequence continues at coordinate 4,738 of JAGYNR010000009.1, forward strand.
TCAAAACCACTTTGAAGTACAACATAGTGAAAATTCAAAAACATCGAACAGGTAGTGATTACCCCCTCACCAGCAGCAATCCCCAAAGCCGGAACATACTTTCGTACCTGATATCGATTGAGAATTTCGCGTCCATCTTTACGTATCAGGATTCTCCCGATTGTTTTGTTGTCGAGATCTTCTTTGAGCTTATAGATAACACGATGAGGAGAAATAACAATACTGCCGTCACTGGTGATTGTGGTTGATGCCGGAAGTTTCAACTCTGACCGTTCGACCGCTGCCAGGACTTCATCGGAAGAAAGCAAGGCATCCGGATCACAAAACACAACACGTCCGATCGGAAGTCCGGTAGTAAAAAAGTCCTTAAGTTTTTCCAGGCCGGGATATCCCCTGATAACAGGTGAGGCTTTAAATTTAAGGGTGAGCATATTTTTTTCCAGGTTAACTGTTGACGGTGACTCACAGACAATCTGAACCCCTAGCCGGGCAATGCGGGATCGTTCACTGAATACCAAATGTTCTGACTGATATTTTACCTTTTCAACCAACTTTTCGTTCAGCTGGAAAGACGCCAAAAAATAAAGATTTTTTTCATCTGATCCCAGGACTTCGGAAATGTTTCCATCTTTCGTCTGCAACAGCCCACGAAATAACAAGTGATTTTCTTTCTTTGAAGGCATTGACACAGTTTCCTTATGATAATTATAAATGAGATATTTTATTGCAATGAATTTAACTGAACAGCCGGTTTAGGATACCGTTGTTGTTGATGCCAAAACCTGTCTGATATACATATCGCTGACATAGCAGCTACCCCTTCTATTAGTTCGGGAACCGAAATGGTCTCATTAAACCCTCCAAGATGGGGCCCGCTTAAAATGACAATTTCCTGTGCCCCTTTTTTCATCTGGCTTATCTGCTGCCTGGAAATCCCCCTTCTTAAAAGAAAATCCTGAAATTCAGGATCTGACATTGCATTTTGATCTGCAACTCTTAAAATTTCCTCCATATGCCTGTCAACGCCCATCTCCTGGATCATTCGGTCTACCAATAAATCGGGATCAAACGGAAATTTGTCGCAAAAAGAAATACCTGTAAAGCCGAGATAATAATGGCAAAAAATTCCTTTTATTATTGTTTTCAACAACTGTGGATCAAACAAATTCCGGACATCAACGGGTTGGCCATATTCATCAAGACCTACTTTTTTAACGTCTTTATTTCGAAAATAACTGGCCGCCACCAGAAGCAAACTCAAAAACTGAGCGCCCATATGCCGGTATAAATCCATATGCTGGCCATTTAAGACACAAAAATGTTCGAAATCCCGAAGACCACTTTCCCCTAAATTCGGAAAAGTACAGGAATCCAGCCAACGATCCAGCCGCCCTGCCCGAAACCACTCATAACGACCGTGATCCCGCCTTCTATTGATTTGAACCCGATTATGAAAAAGCGGAATAAGAGCTGAATGAATTACTCCTTTCGATGTAAGGTTACCTAGCAGCCACGCATTTCGAAACATTATTTCTGTAAATTTCGATGAAAGATTTTTTCGGGCGATAATATCTTTGTTTGCGTAGCCGAAATAATCCTTATGGGCCAAAAAAGCAATGACATATCTTTGTGGGTGAAGATTTTCTGGTATGTGTACCGGTATATTTTTAAGTCTGAATACATTTTGATTTTTGATTTGAATAGGAATGGGAATATCGAACCGTCTGGAAAATCTATAATTGTTTGATTGCAGATGCTCGATCCATAAAATTTCTTTCTCAAGCATTTCCGGCGTATCAGAAGATCTGGCGAATTTAAAAACTGCAAGACAATCATTTTTTATGCAGTGACCAACAAGACTTCTTCCAATAAAATGGGGAAGTGTTTTAATTTTCAATCCCTTATTGTCTACCAGTTGACTCCAGGACACAGATGGTATTTTTTCTATGTTAGCAGACAACATCTTAGGTTTTCGTATATTAAGAGGAAGGGCACCAAGCGCCTCTGCCGTAGCCCGGTGCGCATGACCTGTTGTAAAAAATAAGGCCTGTTTGAGCGAAGCTAACGCAAATTCAGCTATACGGTGTCTTAAATGGCCGGTAACAATGGTACAAAGCGTATCGGCGATTAACCGAAAAAGAAAAAAACTCTGACGCTGACAGGCGAACGTCTTATCTTTCAACAGGGTTTCCAAAATCCGGACAGTTTCCGGCCTTATCGTTTGAGGATAGTTTTCAGCCAGCCACTGAAGTTCATAGACGCCAAAATACTTTGCTGTAAAGTCAGAAAAGTTACTCTGAATTTTTTCTTCAGCCAGTAACAGTTCTTTTTTTGGATCAAATGCAATGTTCATTTAATAACCGCTATTTTACGGAGTAATATTTATTAATCATGATGGTTTAACAGAAATTGACAGGATAATCAATCATACTCACAGGAATCCTGGAATTTCAAAATGGGACTTTCATTTAAAAATCTGAAGGACTATAATAGAGCTGTTTTTTTAGAATTTAAACGTAAGGAGGTATTTATGAAAAAGAAATGGATATTCGGTTTAATTTTGGCTGTTTTGTTGGCTTTTGGATGTTCTAAAAGCTATAAAGTAAAGCCGCTTCCATTTAAATCTCCGATGGCTTATGAAAATGTCAAAGAGTTAAATGGAGCCCAGATAGCTGCAAAGGCTTTCACGGACAAAACCGAGGCAAATGAAGCTTTTGGTTTTGATATTCTGGGTGCCGGTATGCTTCCGGTACAGGTTATTTTTGACAACCAGGGCAATCAATCCCTTGAAATAGTCGGGGGTCAAACTTTTCTGGAAGATCAGACAGGCAATTTATGGCCGATTTTAAGTTCTACCATTGCCTATGAGCGGGCAACACAGTATGCCAGGTCGGAAAATATTGTTAAAGAGGGTACTTTTCATGGCTTGTGGGGTGCAGCCGCAGGCGGTATCATCGGCGCAGCAATCGGAATCGTAAGCGGGGAGAATATCGGCACTGCTGCAGGAAAAGGCGCCGCTATCGGAGGCGCTGCAGGTGCCACCATTGGTTCTGCAAAAGGTTATGATTCTAATGAAGCCAGGCAGGAAATCATTACCGATTTACGAGATAAATCACTTAAAAACAAACCGGTAGCACCAAAAAGTATTGCTCATGGATTTCTTTTTTTTCCGGGTGAAGCTAATTCCGCTCATCAGCTTCGCTTACAGTTAAAAGAAAAGGACACGGGAAAAATTCATGTTTTAAATCTGGTTTTTTAATTCTTGCGTTTTGGCCTTGTTCCAAAGGTGCTCTTTTTGTTTACGTGGGACGGATTCAAAAGCTTTTCCATCTGTGGTACAAATCCGTTCCATGTACTTAAAGCGTTTTTCAAATTTCCTGGTAGCTTTGGAAAGAGCGGTTTCAGGATGTATACCGACAAAACGAGCCACATTGACCAAGGTAAAAAGAATATCACCAAATTCCATAGCAACAGCTTCAGGATTCAACGGCTCATCAGGGGAGCCGGTTATTTCACATTTAAATTCTTGCCATTCCTCCTCCACTTTTCTCATAACACCGCGAATATCATCCCAATCAAAACCCATTCGGGCAGCTCTTTCGGATATCCGATAAGAGCGCATTAATGCAGGAAGACTTGCAGGGATAGAATCCAAAACTGATGTCACCCGTTTTTCTCTCCTTTCCTCCTGCTTAATCTTATGCCACTGGCGCCTCACGTCTTCAGCATTTTTAACTTGCTTATCTCCGAAAACATGTGGATGGCGACGAATCATTTTTTTCGAAATCCGTTCCAAAACATTCGACAGGTTAAATTGATTTTTTTCCCGAAACAGGGTAACAATAAATAGCAGGTGAAAAAGAACGTCACCAAGTTCTTCGCAAACAGCCTCAGGATCATCGGATGAAATGGCATCGGTTAATTCATACATTTCTTCGATCAGGTAAACCGCCATGGAGTGAGAGGTTTGTTTTTTATCCCAGGGACATCCGTTTTCGCCCCGCAATGCCTCTATGATCTTAATCAAAGATGAAATAGTTCCGATAGACAAGTTGTTTGCGACATTGTGGTTGATAGAATTCAATTGGGTATATTCCATGATTTTTTAAATTCTTTAATTTTTGCCGTATAGGATTGTTTCATTTCTTTGGAAATTACTATCGCCATCTTTTCCGAAATCATGGTTACATGAGGCGCCAAAAATGATGTTTTTATAATAGGAGCCCCTTTAGGCAAAAAAGCGGTCAACGCAACCAGAATTACAGACACGATCAAAATGCCTTTTACACATCCAAAGGCTAATCCAAGGATCCGGTCAAACCATCCCATGGATGCAAGATTCATCAGATATTTAATCACTACGCCAATGAGACTGATGATAAAAAAAACGAAACAAAAAATAAATGTAAAGCTTATGATATTCAGCACAACAACGCTGGTGATCCAATGGTCCAAAGTTTTGGCCAACAGGGGATAATAAGAATATGCGGCGTAAAATCCCGCCAGAACACCAATAATAGAAGAAATTTCCTTGATCATTCCCCGGAAAATCCCACGAATCAAACCGTATGCCAAAATAATAATGATAAGTATATCTAAAGGATTCATTCTAAGATGATTCAACCTCTTTTGATTGTTTTTCCAAAACGCCTGTCTACTGTCTATAGGATAGTCGGTGATATATAAAATACGGCAAGTACTCAGGCTTGTCATCATCAATAAAAATGAAAAATTTAACAAAGATTCTTTGTTTTCGTCAAGTTAATTTTATTGTAAGCAGCGCTTCTAATTTTGACTCAAACATCAAGATCCGATGTTAGAAGTTAATAATCGTTATCGGAATCGGGATCGCTATCGAATATGTTGCCTTTGAGGTGTACTCGATTTCGATTTCGATCCCGATAGCGAATCCATTATTTCATGCGATTGTCATAATTAGTGCCCGAACGAAAACTGTCTTTTTCAGCAACCTTTAAAGATTTTTCTGAAAATAAAATCAAAATTAGAATTGCTGTATTGTAAGGCATGGCAGGAAATAATTGTGCCGAGGGTCACAATCATTTTTTTTCGAATCTTCCTTAAGGTCTGAAAAGATATTCTACAGAGTTAAAACTATAGCTAATTTCCCGGGAAAGAATTTGGCTGAGCGAGTGGAGGATGTTGACCGCATTTTTGTCAGCATCTTTTTTTACGACACTGTTCAACCGTGCCATGAGTCCTTTATTGATTATCCGTACTTTTTGATAATGCTGATTAAGCGATTCAAGATTAAATTCGCTGACACCTTTTTCCTTGCAATCAAAATATTGTTTTAAAAGATGAACAGAGGCAACCCGAAATACAGTTTCCTGGATAGTGGAAAAAGGCAGATGAAATCTTGCCATGGGTTTGAAAAAAGACATGACGGGGCAATCACTGGTAGCCATAACAATACCAAATACAGAAGCCAATCCCTCCATGATAGAGGTTTTTTTGATATAGGTACGCTCGACAGTAGTACATCTAACGATGCACTTGTCAAAAGACGGCATGTTCTTAAAGTCTTCACAAAGTTTACCAATATTTACAGCTATAGGACAATAGGAAACGTCTTTATCGTTTAAGGGACAGCATTGACATTGAAGATACGATAGTCGCATCCAGGCGGCCTTTTCAATTTTCTCACAGGTAATAAATGAAATCGTATTCGGATCGAGCAGAATCCTGAATATTTTTTTGCTGCCGTCTTGAAGCCGAAATTCGTAATATATTTTGTATGGCTCTCGATTCATGATTCATTCGATGGAAATTTAATCTTAAACGTGTTCTCGATAGAAACTTTTTTTTCTTTTGTAATTTCAAAGGAAGCTGCTCTGCCGTGTTGGATTTTACCGAGTGTCATAGACATTTCCTGCAATACCACCTGAAACATAAATTGCATTATATCAAAGGCAGTCATAAATAAATCTTTTTGGGAGAATGTATTGCTCCATCTGTCATATTGAATCACCAATGACTTCAATTCTTCCAGTTCTTTGATAAAATCAATAATCCAAAGACGCGCTTCAGGTGCTATCCGGGGAACATTGATCCCATTTTCCCATCGTTTACGGTAGGTCTTCAGCATTTCACAGGAAGCATCTGTTAATTTGTCAATACTGTTTCGAGCTTTGAATACATCCTGATCCTTTATTTTTTGTTGAATAATATTATGAATACGATAACATTGGTTTATTGCTTCCTGATAAAATATTTTTTGGGTATGGGTTGGAAGCGAAATCTTAATTGCTTTTAAAGAAGCCTGATGTGCATCAGTCTTTTTTTGAAATTCCTCTTTCGCCGTAAGCCAGAAACGGAGGCTGTTTTTTTGAAAAAAATCCTTCATCGGCGGTCTTTGGGATTCAGGGATTGTCATAAGCTTTATGATTTTATACAGCATATTTCGAGACTGGACAAAAAGAGGCTTTCCCGTTGTTGTAATAAATATGATGCATACAGCGGCGTGCCAGTCCTGTAGATGGAGAATTCTGGGGACTTTTTCAAATGCAGCTTCTATAATCGAGTTTTCAACAAAATTAGAAGGGGTCGCGTAAGAAGGGGTGCCTCCAAGAAGTGGTTGTTTAAGAGATTTATTTTTTGGAATCTCAAAAGAAATTGCTGTTTCCAAATCTATCAATCCTAACCTGACAACATTTTCATAAGCCCAATAAACAGAATTTCTAGCTAATTCCATCATTACAAACATATTATCAGGTTTTAAATCCCGAAGGGCCACTTGCTTTTCTTTCAGGTCTGTCACAAGCCGAAGAATACTGGTAATAATGCTGGAGATCCGGCCTGTGTTTTGGTTGAATATCTCCTGCCGAACATGATCACTGACCGTCTGTATGAAGCGTTGAATTTGTGCCCGACGAGTATAAAGTAAATCTTTGATCGTGACATTGAGTTCATCAAAAAATGTGGAACTGACATCTGGCTCATTTGTTATGTCTTCTTTTTTGATCAAAAATCTTAGAAACCAGTACCGTTTACGGTATGGAGATATATTATGTGTCAGACCGTAATGATCCAGTATGTTGTCGATCTTACGCTCATATTCCTTATACACATCGTTGATATTTAACCATACCGGAACATTTGCCAATCCGTATTTTTCTTCAAATTTATGAAAATTTAAAATAATATCCGGCGACCAAATAATTTCCTGCTGAATTTTGTCATCGATATTGAACATATCCTTAATAATTTGAGACAGAAAAGAATATTTGGAAATGTCCATGAAATATACAAAGGAGCCATCAATTTTCAAATATTCCTGGAATTGTGGAAATTGCAGCAATCGCTCCGTACATTTATCTTCAATCTCTTCCGGCATCCAGCCCATCCCCTCATAAAAGGTGGGAATTCGTTTCAATATCGGGGAAACCTGCGGGGCTATACAATGAATCTCTGGAGCAAGCTTTGTTGCAATCTGCCGTTCGATTTTTATGCCTTCGATATAATCGCTCAGATTGGAAATCGGTTTGCGGGGTATTTTAACCACAAGTACATCGTCATAGGTGACCTTGAAACATTTACTCTTACCACCACCGGTTTCTCCGAGATGAGTAATCCCCATTAATCTTGATGTCCATTTGTCAAAACTTTTAACAGCTAATTCATAAGTAAAGAGCTCTCCTTGAACTTTATCTAACTGCTTGAATTGTTTGGGAGCGATTTTCGGACATTTCATTTGGACAGTATAAAGATTAAGAAAAAAATCAACCACCTTCGCCCGGTTTTTCAGCCTTCGGTCAGCCTGGATTTTTTGCTGTAGATTCTTTTTAAACTCAAGCGGCAGCTTCATGTTTTCCTGTCCGTTTAGAAATCTCACAATCGCTTAAAAGTATTTAGAGCCTGAACGAAAACTGTCTTTTTCACCAATATCTGCGTCAGGCTCAAATTTTAATCTTCGAAATACTCAATTTATGTCTAAGGATACATCCAAAATCATATGTTTAGATGTATCACACGGTTCCTGAAGGTATCAATAGATTTTCTTCGTCAGTCGTTCAGAAAAATTGATATGAAGGTTACAAGGATTGAAGGATAAAAAACACGAAAGCCACCGAGCCGGAATCAGTTCCAGTCCTGTGGCTTTCAATTTTAACGCATGACCAATTTTAGCCTTGGTTTCTGATGGCTGCGTGGGCAGCAGAAAGACGTGCAACCGGCACCCGAAAAGGAGAGCAGGAAACGTAATTTAATCCAAGCCTGTGACACAAATCGATAGATTTCGGATTACCGCCGTGCTCGCCGCAGATACCACACTCCATTTCAGGTCGAACACCTCGTCCTTTTTTAACCGCCATTTTCATCAATTGCCCCACACCGTCTTCATCGATAACGGTAAAAGGATTTTCCGGCAATATTCCGCTTTCCATGTATTCAATAAGAAAGCTGGATTCAGCGTCATCACGAGAGATACCAAAAGTGGTCTGGGTTAAATCGTTGGTGCCGAAAGAGATAAATCCGGCATATTCTGCAATCTGATCAGCAGTAAGTGCTGCCCGCGGGATTTCGATCATGGTGCCGAATTTGTAATCAATTTCCATATCTTTTTCTTCCATGACCTTTCTGGCCTCTTGCTCTAAAACTTTACGTTGACGTTTGAGTTCATTTACATGACTGGTAAGCGGTATCATAATTTCCGGATGTACATCGACACCATCTTTTCTCACCTGGCAGGCAGCTTCAAAAATTGCCCGCACCTGCATCATAGTCAGTTCCGGAATATGTATACCCAGCCGTACCCCTCGTAACCCCAGCATTGGGTTTTCCTCACGGATACTTTCTACCCGTTTCAAAATTTGTTCTTTTATTTTGATCTGTTGCAGAAGATCATCAATTTCTGAAAGGTTGGGAGCATGAATCAGCCGAATTTTCATATCCGCCAAATCTTTCATCAAATCGATATGATTGGGCAAAAACTCATGAAGGGGTGGATCAATCAACCGAATAATTACCGGAAGGCCATCCATGGCCGTAAAAAGGCCGACAAAATCCTCGCGCTGGAAAGGTAATAGGGAATCAAGAGCTTCCCGACGTTCAATCGGAAGGTCTGTCATGATCATTTTTTGAACAAAAGGAAGCCTTTCTGTTTCCATAAACATATGTTCAGTTCTGCACAGACCAATACCTTCCGCACCATATTCACGGGCACGTTTTGCATCGCGGGGATAATCCGCATTAGTCCAGACACCCAGCTTTCTGAATTCATCAGCCCAGGAAAGAAGCTTGAGCAGCCAGGGATCGTTAAAATCCGGCACAACAGTGTTAAGCTTGCCAAGATATACCTCCCCGCTGTTGCCACTGATAGAAATAAAATCACCCTCGTTGATTATTTTATCATTTACCTGTATCTGGCGCTTACCCGTTTCGATATTCATGGCTGAAACACCAACTACGGCAGGTTTTCCAAATTGTCGAGCGACGAGAGCGGCATGACTTGTCCGTCCTCCCCGGCTGGTGAGAATTCCCCTGGCTGCCAGCATACCATGGACATCGTCGGGTTTGGTTTCAGGACGAACCATAATGACATCCTTGCCTTCTTTTGCCCAGGTTTCGGCAAGGTCGGCATCCAACGCCGCAATTCCATAGGCAGCGCCCGGGGACACATTCAACCCGCGCGCCACCCTGCGCCCCTCAGCCCTGGCTTTTGCCAGAGACTCTCTGTCAAACTGGGGATGAAGAAAAAAATCAACTTGTTCCGGAGTTACCCGCATGACAGCTTCTTCTTTTGAAATCAGACTTTCCTCACACATTTCGACTGCGATGCGTACCGCAGCGTTAGCGGTGCGTTTGCCATCACGAGTCTGAAGCATCCACAGTTTGCCTCTTTCAATGGTAAACTCAACGTCCTGCATTTCCCGGTAGTGCTTTTCCAACCGATGACAAATTTTTTCAAACTCAGCATGAGCTTCGGGCATTTCCTGCTTGAGCTGATCAATATCTTTGGTCAATCTTATGCCGGCTACAACATCTTCTCCCTGGGCATTTGTCAGGTAATCTCCCTCGATTTTGTTTTCGCCTGTAGAACCATTTCGGGTCATTGCTACGCCGGTGGCACTGTCGCTTCCCATGTTCCCAAAAACCATCGTGACAATATTGACAGCTGTTCCCATATCGTGGGGTATATTGGAAGCATTACGATAGTCAATGGCTCTTTTTCCGTTCCAGCTTTTAAAAACGGCTTCGGTGGCTAGTTTTAACTGTTCGTGAGGTTCTTCGGGAAAACTATGACCCGTTTTGTGACGATAAATACTTTTAAATTTTTCCACCACCTTTTTCCAGTGATCGGCGGATAACTCAGCATCTGTTTCGACACCAGCGGCTTTCCGGGTTGCTGTAAGAACATCTTCAAAATCATCATCCGGCAACGCCATAACGACAGCTCCAAACATCTGTACGAGTCTTCGATAGGCATCAAAAACAAACCGCTCATCATTGGTAAGCTCGATCATGCTTTGAGCTGTTTTATCATTTAATCCGATATTCAACACCGTGTCCATCATGCCGGGCATCGAAAACTTGGCCCCGGAACGACAAGAGATTAACAGGGGATTTTTAGTATCACCAAATTTTTTCCCGGATTTTTCTTCGACGTTTTTTAAAGCTTTCTGTACTTGCTCCCACATGCCATCAGGAAATTTTCCACCAGAGTTCAGATACTCAATGCACGCTTCTGTAGTTATCGTAAATCCTGGTGGAACCGGAACGCCGATACGCGTCATTTCTGCCAGATTTGCCCCTTTGCCCCCCAAAAGTGATCTTACATTTTCCCAATTGCCGCCTACATATCCCTTCGCCGTTTCTACCTCCTCAAATGAATAAACCCACTGCTTTGCCATGACGCTCCTCCTGAAAGATATAAAAATGATGGATCAAAAGATTATATAGATCGTGTGCTTTTTTGTAATTTAAGGATAATAATATCTTATTATTCAAAAAAATGGTTTTGGGAAATTTTTTTTGTTTTGTCAAGCAGTTTTATATTACAGGTAATTGAAGTACAGGCATTTTAATGATAAAAGAATAAACTCAATTTTTGTTAGACAATATGAATGCCAACAGAATAAAAAGACAATTGGGCAATGAAAAAAATATCAACGATCAATATACACCTTTTAAAAAGTGCGGAAGCAAGCAGATGATTCTATTTGATAGTCACAGTCATTTGAATGACAGGATATATGACCAGGATTTAAATGACGTTCTAAAAAGAGCGTCCGACGCCGGTGTTGCCAAGATGATGGTGGTCGGCATTACACTGAAGAGCTGTTTAAAAGGTACCGAATTGGCTGAAAAATATGCTGAGCTGTATGCTTCTGTCGGCATTCATCCCCATGATACCAAAGATTGCAGTGAAAAGGTCATTCAAACGCTTAAAGGACTCTCACAAAGTTCAAAAGTATGCGCCTGGGGAGAAATCGGGCTTGATTTCAACCGTATGTTTTCATCCCGTGCTGATCAGGAAAAATGGTTTTGCCGGCAACTCGAAGTTTCGGGAGAGCTTGGGCTTCCGGTTATTTTTCATGAACGGGACAGTAAGGGGCGCTTTCTGGATATACTTAGATCAGAGTTTGCACCGGGAAGGCAGGGCGTGGTTCATTGTTTCAGCGGAAATCGCAAAGAGCTTCTGGCCTATCTGTCCATGGGCCTTCATATCGGAATTACAGGAATTTTGACAATTCAAAAAAGAGGAGAATATCTCAGACAACTGGTACCTCATATACCCCGGGACCGCATTCTGGTCGAAACTGATGCTCCTTTTCTGACACCTGCACCGGAAAAAAACCGGACCCGAAGAAATGAGCCCGCGTTTGTAAAATCAGTTCTTTTAAAACTGGCGAAGCTAAGAAATGAAGAGCCAGAGGTTCTTGCTTCCGCGGTATATGAGAATACCTGCAAGTTATACCAGATTCCGGATGCCTGACAAAATATCCTTGGCCAGGCCTGATTTTTTTTTGCATTGATCAATTATTTCCCTCTTTTAATTTGTTCTTCCACCTCAGCTACCCGTTGTTTGACATCAATTATACTGTCCGGATTGAGTGAAATGGAATCGATACCGGATTTTACGAGAAATGCGGCGAAGTCCGGATAATCACTGGGTGCCTGACCACAGATGCCGACTTTAAGACCATGCTGATGAGCTGTCTTGATCAGTTGGGCGATCGGACGTTTAACGGCTTCGTTGTTTTCATCAAAAAGATGGGTCAGTTCTGCAGAATCCCGATCCACTCCAAGGATTAACTGGGTGAGATCGTTGGAACCGATAGAAAAGCCATCAAATCGTTCTGAAAACTGATCGGCCAGTATAATGTTGGAGGGTATTTCGCACATTACATAAATCTGAAGATTGTCTTTCCCGCGCTGCAGGCCGTTTTCCGAAAGCACATCTATCACTTTGTCGGCTTCTTCAAGGGTTCTGCAGAATGGAATCATGACTAGAACATTTTGCAGTCCGATTTTTTCTCTGACCTTTTTGATGGCTTTGCATTCAAGATCAAATCCCTTGCGATAACGATCGCTGTAATAACGTGATGCTCCGCGAAATCCCAGCATGGGATTATTCTCTTTTGGCTCGAACTGATTACCGCCAATCAGGTCAGCATATTCGTTGGTTTTAAAATCGCTCATTCGGACAATAACATCATTAGGATATTGGGAAGCAGCTATCCTGGCAATTCCAAGAGCCAGGTGATCTACAAAATATTCACTTTTGTTTTCATATTCTCTGGTTAACGCTTCGATTTGCTTTCTGGCCGACTGGTCCTGAATGTCGTCGAAATGGACCAGTGCCATAGGGTGCACCTTTATGATGTTATTGATAATATATTCCATACGGGCAAGACCGATGCCGTTACAGGGAAGGCGCCACCAGCGAAAAGCTGCCGGAGGGCTGGCAATGTTCAGCATGATTTGCGTGTTGGTTTCAGGTATATTATTCAGGTTGAGTTCTTCGGTTTCAAACTCAAGTATTCCCTCATAAATGTAACCGCTGTCTCCTTCGGCACACGAAAGCGTGATCTTTTGACCGGTTTTCAGCGTGTCGGTAGCTTTACCGGTGCCAATGACAGCGGGAATACCCAGTTCCCGGCTGACGATGGCGGCATGACTGGTACGGCCACCATAGTCGGTTATGATACCCCCGGCCTGTTTCATTATCGGTACCCAATCAGGATCGGTCATTTCTGTGACCAGAATTGAATCTTTTTCGAACTGGTCTATATCATCGGCACTTTTAATTTTTATGGCTTTGCCCGAGGTAATTGCTTCACCGATACTCAGACCGGTAAGAAGACGGTTTCCTTTTTCTTTCAGACGATAATGTTTCAGTCTGCCGGCTTCTTTACGGGATTGTACTGTTTCCGGCCGGGCCTGTACGATAAACAATCCTCCATCCTTACCGTCTTTGGCCCATTCGATATCCATGGGTTTCCCATAGTGATCTTCGATAACACAGGCCCACCGGCTCAATTGAAGAATCTCATCATCGTGCAGTACAAATGTTTTACGTTCTTCTTTGGAGGTGTTGATATCTTTAGTAGTTCGACTGTTGCCTATTGCATAAACCATTTTCTTTTCTTTGTCACCCAACGTTTTTTCGATAATCGGTTCAAAATTATTTGTACGGAGCAATGGCTTAAATACACGGTATTCATCTGGCGTGACAGTTCCCTGAACTACGTTTTCACCCAACCCCCAGTTGGCATTGATAACAACAACATCCGGAAAACCGGTCTCTGTATCAATTGTAAAAATGACACCAGCACCCGCCTTGTCAGATCGTACCATTTTTTGAATACCGATCGACAGCGCAACATTCATATGGTCAAAATCGCGTTCCTTCCGATAACTGATAGCCCGATCCGTAAATAAAGAAGCATAGCACTTTCGACATGCCGCCAACAATTCTTCCTCTCCCGTCACATTCAGATATGTTTCCTGTTGACCCGCAAAGCTTGCCTCCGGCAAATCTTCAGCCGTTGCACTGCTGCGAACGGCAACATCAACATCTTCCATCTCATAGCATTCGCAAAGTTTCTGATAGGACTTCCGGATTATTCGGTCTATGTCCTGAGGAAATTTACTGCCGACAAAAAGCCGACGAATGGATTTACCGACTTGCTCCAATGTTTTTTGGTTTTTTTCCAAATCTTTCAATAAATTCCCGATTTTTCCCTGAATCCCGTTATCCGCTATAAAATGTCTATAGGCGGTGGCTGTCGTTGCAAAACCATCTGGGACTACAATTCCTTTTTTCTTTAAAGTGCGGATCATTTCGCCCAGGGAAGCATTCTTTCCGCCAACCCGGGAAACGTCATCAGAACTCAGATCTTCAAACCAATAGATATATTTATTATCAGTGTTCATTTTTTTCCTCCCTTGTATAAATATCTCAATTATTATTCATAGCGCTCACTGCCTTGAAACGAGAATAGGGTATCGGTTGTATTTTAATGAAAGACTTAATTTATTTTGGTAATATTGAGGAAAAAATTTTGAGGGTAATTTTTGGCAGGAACGGTAAATACTGAATCATGACGATATGACACGCTGATTCAAAACTTTTAGAAGACCCTGTTTTTTCCTGCCAATTTTGCTTTATAGAGATTCATATCGGCTTTTCGAATACAAGGGTCCGGCATATCAGCACAGTCATACTGATGGACACCGAAACTCATGGTGACTTTAATTTCGTGTCCATGATAGGTTATCCGTTTTGCTTCAATGGATACCCTGAGTTTTTCTGCTACCTCTCTGGCGCCTTTTAAAGGCGTTTGCGGAAGAATAATCATAAATTCCTCACCTCCCCACCGACAGATAAAATCCTGTTTTCTGAGTTGATTTTTCAGCAGGTTGGCAATTTCTACCAAAATGACATCCCCACATTCATGACCATAATTATCGTTTACTGATTTGAAATCATCAATATCACAGATAACAATAGAAAAGACTTTTTGAGTTCGCTGATATTGATAGATCAGGTTTTTAAGCTGTTCCATCATGAACCGGCGGTTCATCAATCCGGTCAGATGATCGTGAAGGGCAGCGTGTTTCAGGTCCTGCTCCAACTGCTTTCTGTCCGTTATATCGGAATTGCTGGCCCGAAATCCCCGAAGTCCAGACACAACGAATTCCACTTTCTGACAAATATGACTAATCCAACGTTCTTCACCACTTTTGGTAATTATCTTGAAATCTATTTCCTGTTTTTCCCCCTCTGGCATTTGTTGATGGTAGTCTTTCCATAATTCCAGAAAGTCAGGGTGAATAATTTTTTCCATTAAATCAGAATCATTATAAAAATCTTCCGGGATATATCCGGTAATCCGATGACACGAGGGAGTTACATAAATAAAATGTCCATCGACGGTACGAAAATATTCACAATCATATGTTAATTCAACAAATGCATTGAAAAACCGATCATTAAAGAAACGATTGTTGAAAAAGTTCAGCTTTCCGGTCATTTTTTATTTGCTTCCGTTTTATAGATCTGTAATAATTGAATTATCGAATTTATTTATTTGGGAGAGGTACTATGCTTACTGCACAAGATATCATGACCACCCATGTTATAACTGTCAATCCGGAAACAGAAATTATCCAGGCCGCTAAACTTCTATTGGAAAACCATTTTAATGGATTGCCGGTATTAAATAAAGACGACAAACTAGTTGGAATTATATGTCAGAGTGATCTTGTGGTTCAACAGAAAAGTATTCCTGTTCCGACTTTATTAACATTTTTGGATGGTTTTATCTCATTGACTTCCACCAAAAAAATAGAAAACGAGATGAAGAAGATTGCTGCTATCACTGTAAATGATGCGATGACCTCCAGACCGATAACTGTTAAACCCAATACCAGCATAGAGGCTATCGCCTCCCTAATGGTGGATAAAAATCTTCATACATTACCGGTTGTTGATGACAATGACAATTTGGTGGGAATCCTGGGTAAAGAAGACATTTTAAGAAGTCTTTTAAAGGGAAACGGGGGAGCTCTCGGATGAAGGGGGCGATGTAATTGAGCCAAATTTTTGAAATTATCAAGTTTATACCCGTCTTAATTGCAGCCTATTTACTTGGAAACTGGTTTCTGTCGGAATTAAAAAAGGCAACGGCTCTCAAGAAACCCTGGTACGCAGCCTATCTAACCATACCCGGCATACTGATTATCCTGGCCATATTAACGCCGATTATTATCAAACTGTTTTTCTCCGCATGATATGCATATTCAACCGTCCTGATTTTGGCGGCACTGCCTTTTTTTCAAAAATAAAATAGTACTTAGTGTCTGAACGAAAACTAAAATTTTTCGTTAAGATCAAGAAAGACGAAAATTTTAACCACAGACATACATTGAGTATTTCGAGGATTAAAATTTGAATCTGACGCAGATATTGGCGAAAAAGACAGTTTTCGTTCAGGCACTCAATAAGAAATTAAAATCTTAGATGAACCCGGGATCGCTGGCATCTTGCCCCCAGGAAAGAACGGACGGGACGCGCGCTCCCCAATAAAAATAAATAAGTTTATAGGCTAATTCAGTGGTTGTCAGCTCTCAAAAGGATAAAACGGATTTGGATTCCAGAATACGTGCTGCCGAAACAATTCGTGCTATGGGCCTGTTTGTGGAAGCGATCGATGCGTATAAGGAAATTTTAAAAGATTTTCAGGTTCTAGAGGAAAAAAAGAAAACAGAGATTGAAAATACGATCGAGACAATTAAAAAAGAATCAAAACAAATTGATCAGGAAGAAATATCCGGATTTAGCGACAAAGATTTAAACCTGATACGGCAAACCCTTACCAGCGACCAAGAGAATATTACCCAAATTGTTACCAGTGGAAACGCTTTAAAAGAATTGGGATTGTATAAGGAGGCTATTGCTGAGTTTGAAAAGCTTTTTGTCCTGGAATATCCCAAAATAGACATATTTTCAGGATTATTGGAATGTTATTTGAAATTATTTTCGTCCAATGATGTTTTAAGTAAATTAAAAGATCATATGATAAAGTATGATATAAACGGCGATGAAAAAACAAAGATCGATAACATGATTGCCAGGGAGTTGGAAAAACGCGAAAATCAGGAAATAAAATTAATCCAAAAACAGCATTTGCAGCCTGTTCCCAGTGATACTGACAAAACATCCGGAAAAAAATCAGATCATTTAATTATTGAGAAAACCAACAAAACAAAGTCTCAAGAGATGTCTCATGGACAAGCATTTGCAGAGAGAACTCATCCAAAACCAACAAACCGTCAATCATTTCAGACCTCTTCCGAAAAGACCACCGAAAAATCTGCTGTTGCTGGAATTACGCCATCCGGTTCAAAATACGATTATCTTATCGATACCCAACAGGTTGATTTAGACAAACTTCAACAAGCACTGGCACTTTCAAAAAAACGGAAAAAAAGTGTAGAATATATTCTTATTGAGCAATTCAACATTAACAAAAAAGAAGTCGGAAAGTCTTTGTCCCGTTACTCGGGGTGCCCATTTAAAGATTTTGATCCCCAAAAAATGGTGCCTTATGAATTGATCACTAATCTTAAGAAGGCCTTTCTTTTAAACGATGTATGGATTCCCATGAGCTGGGACAAAAATAGTGTTGAAATACTGGTCGATGATCCCAGGGATCTGATTAAAACCGACCGTATCAGGGCTTTGATAAAAGCCCAAAAAATTAATTTTGCGATAGGCATCCGAGAGGACATCGAAGCTTATATCAAGCTTTTTTTCGATCAGAAAAACACAGAAGATAAAATTGGTGTTAACCCCAACGACGATACTTTCGATGTACTTCCGGATATTTCATTTGAGGAAGAAGAGGATGAAGACGAAGAGACGGAAATCGTTGATGAATCATCCGGTAAGATCGTACGGCTGGTAGACCAGGTATTGATAACGGCTTATCGTGACAACATTTCCGATATCCATATTGAACCGTCCCCTGTGACCAAAAAAACCCTTATTCGGTTTCGTCGTGACGGCGTCTGTCACGAATATATCAGTGTACCGCTTAACGTAGCCAGGGCCATTTTATCCAGAGTAAAAATCATGGCCAACCTGGATATTGCTGAAAGAAGACTCCCCCAGGACGGAAAAATCAAATTCAAACGAAAAAGAATTCCCGAATTCGAACTTCGTGTGGCGACACTTCCTACTACCGGCGGATATGAAGATGTTGTGTTACGTCTTTTGGCAAAAGCTGGTGCGATGCCGCTCGATGATATGGGATTAACGGAAAGAAATCTCAATATTATAAAAAAAATTATCAGCCAGCCCTATGGACTTTTTCTGGTGGTCGGCCCTACCGGTTCAGGTAAAACCACAACCCTTCATGCAGCGTTGGGACATATCAACAAACCGGGAATTAAAATTTGGACAGCTGAAGATCCGGTTGAAATTTCCCAGGTCGGGCTTCGCCAGGTCGAGGTAAAACCAAAAATTGGTTTGGACTTCGCGCGGGTCATGCGTGCCTTTCTTCGGGCGGACCCCGATGTGATCATGATCGGTGAGATGCGAGATTATGAAACCGCATCTACCGGTATTGAGGCATCTTTGACCGGGCATCTGGTTTTTTCCACCCTTCACACCAACAGTGCTCCCGAAACCATTACGCGCCTTTTGGATATGGGACTAAACGCCTTGAACTTTTCCGATGCCTTCCGGGGAGTTCTGGCCCAACGTCTGGTTCGGCGTCTTTGTAAAGATTGCTGCGAAAAGTATCATCCCGGCAAAGAGGAATTTGATGAATTGGTGGAAGATTTCGGCAGAGAGGCTTTTGACGCTTTGGATATCAGCTATAGCCCGGATCTTGTTCTTTATAAAGGAAAAGGCTGTAATACCTGTAACGGCACCGGCTATAGGGGACGAATGGGAATCCATGAAATGATGGAAGGAACGCCTGCTATCAAAAGATTGATTAAAAAACAGGCATCTGCCGAAGAACTTTTCAGACAAGCTGCTTCAGAGGGTATGCATACGTTGAAGCAAGATGGAATTTTAAAGGTATTAAAAGGATATACAGATATGAGTGAAGTTCGAAGAGTTTGTATTGAATAACTGTTTTTATGGCTGTAATGGACAGTCGGTGAATTTTTCAGGAAAGAAACAAATACGAAAATGAATCCTTCCATATTTAGAGAATACGATATCCGCGGCATTGTGGAAAAAGATTTCAACCTCGATGACGTGGAAAAAATGGGACATGGATATGCCACATATCTTGCGAAACATAACGGCAAAACTTGTGCAGTAGGCAGAGATTGTCGTTTGAGTTCACCCGAAATCCGAGAGGCACTGATTCGTGGAATGATAAGAGGTGGAACACATGTAGTTGATATCGGCTTATGCCCTACCCCGGTATTATATTTCGCACAGCAAATTTTAAAAACAGACGGTGGTATTATGATTACTGCCAGCCATAATCCACCAGCGTATAATGGATTTAAAATTTGCCTGGGATCTGATACTATTTTCGGCAATGAAATTCAGAATTTCAGGAAAATCATTGAATCCGGAAACTATTCTTCAGGCAAGGGCGCGCTTGAAAAACGTGAAATCCTGCCTATCTATTGCGATTATCTGGTTAATAATATCCGGCTGGATCGGCCTGTAAACCTGGCGGTAGATGCCGGAAACGGTACCGGAGGCCTGACAGCTAGTCCGATTTTGAAAAAACTCAATTGTAATACGGTAGAGCTGTTTATGGAACCGGACGGAACCTTTCCTAATCATGAACCAGACCCGACCGTGGCGGAAAATCTCGTCACCTTGTCGCAAACCGTCATCGATAAAAAACTGGAACTTGGGATTGCCTTTGATGGCGACAGTGATCGGCTCGGTGTCGTGGATGAAAAGGGAAATATTATCTACGGAGATATGCTGATGATTATTTTTGCACGGCATATCCTTAAGAAGCAGCCCGGCAGCAAATTTATCGGCGAGGTAAAATGCTCTCAGGTCATGTATGATGATATCCGGTCCCATGGTGGAATACCGATTATGTGGCGAACCGGACATTCACTGATCAAACAAAAATTGAAAGAAGAACAGGCTCTGATGGCAGGGGAAATGAGCGGGCATTTCTTTTTCCGCCACCGGTATTTTGGATATGATGATGCCATTTACGCAGCCTGCCGCCTTTTGGAAATTTTATCCAAAGAAAACCGGCCCATTTCATCATATCTTGCCGACATCCCCATTACCTATAATACGCCGGAGATCCGTATCGAATGTCCCGAAGAAAAAAAATTTCAACTGGTTGAAAAAGTCAAGGATATGCTTTCCGCCCAATATCCTATTATTGATATTGACGGCGTACGGGTAGTATTTCCTGACGGGTGGGGTCTAGTGCGTGCCTCCAATACCAGTCCGGTCATCGTTTTGCGGTTTGAAGCCCACACGAATAACCGGTTACACGAAATCCAAAATTTTATAGAATCTGTCATTGAACGAGCCAAAATCGAGTTATCTGACAATTCAATGGTTTAAAAAAAGCTAACATAATGAATGATCGAACTGAAAACAACATTGTGGCCATCATTATGGCCGGCGGTGTGGGAACGCGTTTCTGGCCGCTTAGCACATTTGAAAAGCCCAAACAGTTTATACAATTATTTGATGACCGAAGTTTGTTGCAGAAAAGTTATGACCGGATAGCGGGAATCGTTGCCAATGATCGTGTCATTGTTCTGACCAATACGAATTATGAAAATTTAGTGGCCCAACAACTCCCGGAAATCCCTTTTCAGAACATCATCGGTGAACCTGAGCGAAAGGATACTGCAGCAGCCGTTTGTCTGGGAACCCTGATTGCTGCCAAACGGTTTGGCAATCCGACAATCATTGTATTAACAGCAGATCACTTGATAGAACCTGTTGACATCTTTCAGCAGACACTACTTTCAGCGGTTAAAGAAACCACTCAAAATAAGGCACTGTATACCTTTGGCATTAAACCCACCTATCCGGCGTCGGGTTACGGGTATTTAGAGTTAGGAGAAAAAATATTTCAAGACAACGGTATCGAACATTTTCAACTAAAGTCTTTTAAGGAAAAACCCGGCACTAAAACCGCCAGGCAGTATTTAGAATCCGGCAGGTATTTATGGAATTCAGGCATGTTTGTCTGGAGCGTTGACGCAATTTTAACTGAAATGAAATTAAATATTCCGAGCCACATTGAACATCTAAACAGAGCTGTTGAAAAATTCGGAACCACCAAATGGCCGGTAAGCTTGCAGAAAGAATTTAGTTTACTTGAAAAAATATCCATCGATTTTGCCGTTATGGAAAAAGCACGAGAGGTTCGATGTGTCGCCGGAGATTTTACATGGAAGGACATAGGAGGATGGCTGGCAATTCAGGACTTTTTGCCTTGCGATGACAATGGAAATTATGCCAAAGGATGCATCCACTCATTAGACGCCAAAGACAATCTTGTGTTTTGTGATCAGTGTCAGGAGACACTGATCATGGTTGGCGTAAAGGATTTGGTTGTAGTGCGGGCCGGAACAAAAACTCTGGTAGCCCACAAAGATCACCTGGAAGATGTAAAGCACGTTGTCGAATCCATGCTATAGATATTCAATGCTCACAACATTAACGTTATTTTTTATACCAGTTACCGTTTTCATCCTGAAGCCAATGGCCGGGACTGGCTAATCCTCTCAATTGAATCGCCCTGCGTTTTCCGACTTTTTCGGCACTCGTATTTTCTTTCTTGGCAATTGTTTCATATACGAGTTGCCGATCACGGTTTTCCGCCCTGATCAGATTTTCCTTTTTTTTCTTTGCTCCAACAAATTCAAGGTATCCTCGGTTGTTTTCTCCGATAATACCCTCGTTTTTCAGTTCGATAATTTGCGGCAGTCGTTCCTTGAACCGTTCCTTTATACTTTGTGCAAAGCCGACCGATGAGATCGACAAAAAAAGGACTGATATGATTATTGAGATGATAGACAAACATAGTTTATTCATGTTAAATCCTCCTGGCAAATAAGAAACTGTTTTTTCATAGGCTGTCAGTAGTTTCTGACGAGGTGTTATCCGGCGTTTTCGTATCGATTTTTTCGGCGACTTCGTCGATGTCCCCGAAGAAATCATCCAGTGCACGGTCAACCCGAATATTCACATCAATCGTGATATGAATCGGTTTTACCTCCACAGGTTCCAACTTAACATTATGCCGGGTTGCACAGCCTATCATGGAAATCATCAAACCTGCTGATAATAATATCATAATTTTTTTTAACATACATTTCTCCGGTTTTTGGACATGTTATAAAAACGATCAAATATCCCATTTACATGAGGTCCGAAAATCCCTTACCATATTTGAGCACTTCGTCTAGCGGCAGTTTAAAATTGACATTTAATCTTATTCCCTGGAAATTTGACCCTGGTTTATCGGGTCCGACACGCACAAACCCCCCGAATTCATGGTTAAAAACAAACGGCAAGGGTTTAACCGGTTTTCCATCTAACTCCAGGCCCAAATGAAGTATTTTATCTTTTGTATCAATATTGACCTTAGCCCATTTATAATCATAATGTTTCAGGGCTTCCCTGGCAAGATCAAGTTGGGAGAACTGGGGAGTTCCCTCAGGAACGCCGCTCATCAAAACATCGGTTCCAGTCAAACGGATCGTTCCCCCAACCCCGGGTGTTGAAAAAAGAAAACCATCATCAAACCGCAACTTTTTGTTATGATAGCTGATCGGGATTCTACCATTCACAGCTCCCTCACCCTGAGCTTTTATGCCTCCCAATTGTTCCAGAACCCTGGCCAAATTCAGCCGGTCACAATAAAGATTTAAGTTAATGTCATTTTCGTCAATAGCATACAGGCTGGAATTCGTGTCCACATTGCCACCGCACCATTGGAAATGACTTTTTTCCAGAAATAAGCGTTGGGGAGATTCCATCTGAAACACAATTTCGCCCTCCGTAACTTCCAGATTGCCCATCGAAGCTGAGCTGAATTCTATTTTTTGATGAGGTGCACTTTTCATTTTTAATAGATCAGGAATGAAAAAATCAAGATGAATACCGCTGATCGCCAGAGCAGGTTCTTTCAGGCGAAGATGTCCGTTAGACAGTTTAATTCGTGAGGTCATCATCGTTTCTGTGTCAGAATAAATCAGATTTCCTTTTGTTTCTAAATGGCCGTTTAAAGTCATTTCCGGCACATCCGAAACAAAACTGCCCAAATCCATGGTTTCTGGGATCACATATTCCGGCATCTGGTAATCTATCCGGGTTTCGAGTCCATTTTCGTTCCACCCGGTATTACCGGAAAAATTTAGTATTAAACCTTTAAGTAGCTTGCTGTTGAAATTTCCCTGAAATTTTACCCCCAGGTTATGTTGCCGGATATTACCTTCAAGACTGCCCCATATCATAT
Organism: Desulfobacterales bacterium; assembly: GCA_018399715.1. GTDB lineage: Bacteria > Desulfobacterota > Desulfobacteria > Desulfobacterales > SKZT01 > M55B149. Next base: position 28,191 of record JAGYNR010000009.1, read on the forward strand.
TTTGATATTGAACGGTATCAATTTTAAAAAGACCTTTCGACGAGTTTTTTTCAATAGGAGGCCAAGATACAGGAATTTCAAAGTGTATCCCTTTCACAATGGCCAGATCATCAGAAACTACCGCGTTTTTTAAACTGACCTGGGCATCGATACCTTTTTCCGGAATATTGATATTCTTTATCTCACCCGAAACAAAAACTTCGGGGATATTAATTTTTGTCGATTCTACAGACATTTTCAAATCCGGTAATCGAAAAGAAAAGGCAACCGATGGATCGTCATTGGACTTCAATTTTTCTGGAACAGATTTTGTACTGGTTTTTCGTGCGGGTTTTTCCAGTTTAACTTCAACAAGCGGCATATTTACGGAAACAGGATCAGCTTTAAGTTGTATACGGGATATTTTTGTGGTCAATTGGCTACGGCCGGTCTTTATGTTGCCTTTTCCGCTAATGGTAAAATTCGGCACGACAGCTTCGAGATTAAAATCATTGGTTTTTATATGATACCAGGACGCCTTTTGGGGGGATACGTTTTTAGTTGAATTTTTGCTTTCCGCCTTAAACTGCCAGTGAATTTTATCTTGCAACCGTCCTGAAATTTCCCAGAGACCGGTCATGGTTGGCATAATTTCTAGATTTGGTGCACCGTAGAAACCGGTTTCCATTTCTATAAAGGTTTTCATTCCTTCGGGTGTTATTGTTACATTTCCATTAACATCCAAAATATCGCAATTTGCAGGTGAAATAATTCGAAATCCGGAAGTTTTAAATTGCCAGGGCTCATTTTTATGATAGTTGATGTGAACATCTAACATCTGGTCTTTGGAATCCGGACTTTTAATCGTTACAGCTTCATGAAATATCGACAAATCCTGAAATAAAAGGTTGATTTCAGTAGTTGAAACGCTAAATGGCAGTATATCCAACTTAGTATCTGCCAAAAAATCCAATTCTCCCCGGAAGGACAAATCAGATACTGGTATTATCCATGAGGGAAGACTTCCCAGTGAAAATTTTGAAGCTTTGGTTTTTAGTTTCGCAGATTTTTGTTGTATATCAAGATCTACCTCGACTTCAATTTTTTGGTCGAAAGGAAAAAATTGAGCCTTACAAAGAATTTGACGAAAATCAGTTGAACCGGGAATAATGGTAAGATCAAGAGGCAATCGAAACGTCTTGCCATTCCATTTTCCATTTAGCATGACGTTTTCTAAAACAATTGTTTGGATGCTTACCGGCAAATCATCTATTGCAGATCCTGATGTTTGTTTTTCCTTTTTTGGTTCTCCCAACAGCTTTTCCAGATCGAATCCGGGCAATAATAATCTTTCTCCAATGATTTCAAAACGAATCTGGATTCCACTCAACACAATTTTTTCCAACTGTCGGTGAAAAATTCCGGCAGGCGTGTAGTCAATCCGAACCGATGCAATTTCCAGTATGGGAGATGTATCATCGCCCTTTATGATCATTTTACCGAGATCCAAACCGGTCAAACCGATTCGACGAATATCCCATGAAAACGATTTGATTCCCGTCGCTTTAATTATCTCCGGAACCAGCCTTTTTTCCACATAAGAGGGGAGAAACGTTGTAGAGAAAATTATCAGGATCAGCGTGATCCCCATAAAGATAGCAAGAACGATAAGGAAAACATATTTTGACCGGGCTTTCATTCGCGATTAAACAATATCCTCCTATCCGGGTCAAATTTTTACGTTTTTACGCAATATTCAAGTTTTTTCTTCCATCTTTGAGCTTCCAATTTAGTATATTCTCCGCAGATTTTTTATGCAAGCGGAGTTATAACTAGACAGCAATTCGAATTTTGACTCACATATCAAGATCCAATGATGGACATTAATAATCGCTATCGCTATCGAATATCTTGCCTTTGAGCTGTATTCGATTTCGATCCCGACTCCGATCCCGATAGCGATAGCGAATCCACCATTTCATGTGATTGTCATAATTAGAATTGCTAATAAATAGAGAAAACAATACCAAACCAAAGAGCATTTCGAAATGATAATTATGTATTGATTACATTCCCATGGTAATGATATGAAAAGCTTATGTTAAATACTGAAAAAAATCTGCCGGAGCAAATTGAGAAACAAGCTACCGTTAATGTATCACGTTTTCTGTCACATCAGGCCCAAAAAAATCCGGATTTACGGGCAGTGATTTATCCGTCGGGTCGGGATTCAAACAGCCGAAATGTTTATAAGCATTTGACTTTCCGGCAACTGGAACAAGAATCTGACATGCTGGCACATGGTCTTGTTAAGGCAGGGATATCCCGTGGTGTCAGAACGGTACTCATGGTAAACCCAAGCCCTGAATTTTTTATCCTTACGTTTGCACTATTTAAAGCAGGAGCTGTCCCGGTAGTGGTAGATCCCGGTATGGGGGTTCATCGAATGCTGTTATGTTTGGAGGAAAGTAAGCCACAAGCCTTTATTGGAATTTCTAAAGCTCATGTGTTGAGAATGTTTTGGTCAAAATATTTCAAAACCGTTAAAATTTCTGTTACGGTAGGAAAACGATGGTTCTGGAGAGGATACACCCTTGGACAGCTTCGCCAAACACCCTGGACGCCTTTTCCTGCATCTTCTGGTCGTCGAGATGAGCCGGCAGCCATACTATTTACTACCGGCAGCACCGGTCCCGCCAAAGGCGCCGTATATACTCATGGAAATTTCGATGCCCAGATTCATCAGATTCAGAGCCATTTCCAAATAAGTCCCGGCGAAATAGATCTGCCGACATTTCCCCTTTTTGCGTTATTTGATCCCGCTTTGGGGATGACGGCTGTCATTCCGGATATGGACCCAACTAAGCCGGCCATGGTCGATCCCCGCCATATTATCGAACCGATCATGGATCACCAGGTGACCAATATGTTTGGATCACCTGCGCTGTTAAACCGGGTGGGACGTTTCGGAAAATCAAACAATATTAAACTGCCTTCACTAAAACGGGTGGTTTCCGCCGGTGCCCCGGTTTCTCCGGCAAATATCGAACAATTTTCAGCCCTTCTGTCCGAAAATGTTGAAATTCATACGCCTTACGGAGCCACCGAAGCGATGCCGGTAGCATCTATTGCCAGTTATGAGATTTTGAATGAAACCCGAAAACTCAGCGACCAGGGATTCGGGATCTGCATCGGTAAGCCTCTGGAGCACATAAAAATGCAACTGATCCGGGTCACAGACGAGCCAATCGACAATTGGTCCGATGATCTGGTTGTGCCGAAAGGAGAGGTAGGAGAGATTACAGTCAGTGGCGATCTGGTTACAAAACAATATTTCCAGCGGCCGGAAGCCGATGCCATAGCGAAAATGCGCGATGATGAATCAATCTGGCATCGAATGGGAGATTTAGGGTGGATGGACAAACGGGGCCGGGTATGGTTTTGCGGACGGAAAAACCATCGGGTGATTACCAGAAACGATACATTGTACACGATTCCATGTGAAGCCATATTCAACAAACATCCTCTTGTTTACCGAAGTGCACTGGTAGGTGTGGGCACACCACCCAATCAGACGCCTGTCATTATTATCGAACCGGAAAAATGCTTTCAGGAAAAAGACAAGAAACAACTGATTCGGGAACTGTTAGTGCTGGCTGCTGAAAATCCTTTAACAGAACAGATATTTACAATTTTGTTCAAAAAAGAGTTGCCTGTGGACATTCGCCACAACTCAAAAATTTTCAGAGAAAAGCTGGCTGTCTGGGCTGCTGAAAAAGTTACTGGGAAAACCGGATGAAAAATGAAGGAAAAAGAATTCTTGTCACCGGGGGTGGGGGGTTTCTAGGGAAAGCGGTTGTGGATCGTTGTCTCAGGAGAAAAGACAGGGTCACCAGTTTTTCTAGAAAATTTCATGACAACCTGAAGACCTCGGGTGTTACCCAGATACAGGGTGATATTGCTGATTTTCCCGTAGTGGAACAGGCCTGCCGCGGCATGGAAATTGTTTTTCACATTGCTGCAATAGCCGGAATCTGGGCAAAATATGAAAAATTCTATCAGACCAATTTTATTGGAACCCGTAATATTATTGAAGCCTGCATTCAAAATCAGGTGCCTTATTTAGTGTATACCAGCTCTCCTAGTGTGATCTTTACCGGCAGTGACATGATGGGAGTGGATGAATCAGTTCCTTACACCAAGCAATTTTCTGCTTACTATCCGAAAACCAAGGCCATGGCCGAAAAAGCTGTCAGAGCTGCCGGTGAAGCAGAGTCAGGGCTAAAAACCATTATTTTAAGGCCGCATCTTATCTGGGGACCCCGGGATAATCATCTGGTTCCCGGAATACTGTCTCGGGGTAAACACCTGGCGCGAATAGGAAATGGTAACAATCTGGTAGACACCATCTATATTGATAATGCGGCGGATGCTCACCTTCTGGCGGCAGATTGTCTTCGCCGAAATCCAGAACTATCCGGCAGGATTTATTTTATCAGTCAGGATGACCCTGTTCCTTTGTGGGATATGGTGGATGCGATTCTGGAAGCTGGCGGATTGCCACCGGTCAACAAATCCATATCCCCAGGCATCGCCCGCTTGATAGGTTCCTGTTTCGAAAGGATCTATTCCGCCCTGAACATCAAAAAAGAACCGCCCATGACCCGTTTTCTGGCAGAAGAACTGTCTACATCCCATTGGTTTGATATCACCGCAGCAAAAAAGGATCTGGGATATTTTCCGGCTGTATCGACTAAAGAGGGACTTCGCCGACTAAGATCCTATCTGCAAAGATGATTTTTTAAGCCGACAGGATAAACGTTTCCAACAAACGGCCTGATTTTAAATCCATTGCATGTCAGAAAATGGTGGAAATTCTTCTATGATAAAAAAGAAACGTGTGCTGGCTGGTGTCATTATTGTTGCTGCCGTTGCGGCTTTTATCCTGTTTTTTGTGATAACAAGCGAAGAAGATAAAATCAAACGTCAATTCAAGCACCTTTCTGAAATCGGTAGCCGGCAATCAGGCGAGAATCCGGTTTTTCTGGCATCCCGGGTGTTACACATTAAAAAATTGTTCGCTAAGGAGTGTTATATAAATTTTCCAGCTCATTCTATTTCTAAAAATTACACTCGCCAAGAGATTGTTTCTTCAACATTTAACGTGCTGTCCCGATATGACACCTTAAAATCAGATTTTGATGATTTGATTGTTTTTATTTCGGATTCAACTGCACAAGCTGTTTTGACTGTGAAATTAACCGGCACACTTTTATCAGGAGCGTATGTTGAAGATATTTACGAGGTTGACTGCATGTTGATGAAAAATGATGGGAAATGGCTTTTTTCAAGAATCGAGATAGCCGATGTACTGATGGGTGGAAGATAATTTTTATCGTATCGGTTCATGATATAATTTAACTTTGGCTATGAAAGAATTTCATCGACCTTACGATCGATCTCTTTAATTTTTTCCACTAACTGATTCTTTCCGTTTTTTTTTGCCTCTTTGAGCTCACTACCCCAGTGTTGAAGCATAAATGAATCGATTTTTCTGACGGTGTTATGTTTTGCCCATTCTGTCCCGATTTTTTCTCCCAAATTAGCCAGCAGCCGTTTCATTTCAGGTTTTTCCTGCTCGGGAATTACCGCCAGTATTTCTTTCATCCGCGATTCCCAACCTTTAATTAAGAAATTGCCCTTTAAAAATTTTTGATAATTTTGTGCTTCCTCAGGATTCATCACCATCTTATTTTTATACTCCCTGTTTGTTGAATGAAAAAATCATGCTGATCTGAGTTTGGATTTTTTTACTGACGAACAGTGTTCTACCTGATCCAAGGCGTTGTTTATGGCCATGGTTACTTCTCGATCCGGTGGCAGCCCCTCGGCCAACTTTTCGATAAACCTTCTTTCTTTTACAATCTTAAATGTGGCTGTAAAGTTAAGGTCAAAAACCCAGCTAATCTGGAGCAATTTAAAATCATTTAACGTCGCCATATCCTGAGTACGGGCAAAGCTTCCATCGAAAATCGCTTTCAGAATTTTAGCGGAACATTCCGGGCGATCAGAAAGATTCAAAAAAACAGCATTTTTCGGATTTTCCCGGTATTGGGAAAAATGATCAATCATGACCTGCCATATATCGAGTTTGTCAGCATCTCTTAATAAACGAATGAAAATGTCCTGTCGTGGCTCCAAGCAATTCGGAATCCGGACAGCATTATGAAATGCGATAGATTTTGATATCAATCGCCTTTCATTCAGTGAAAGCATATGCAGAACGCGGTTTATACCCAGGACTTTAACTCCCAACCTGGCGTGATTACAGGAAATGTGATCGTTGAATGTTCGGTATCGGGCAAATTGCGGGAAACGACCGATATCATGGTACAATGCGGTAATATCTGCAATACGGACATCATTGGGGCAAAGGCTGATAGACTCACAAAGCGTTTGAATATTCCGGCAAACCCGATATGTGTGATCTTTTTTGAGTTGAATCGCCCGGTTGACATCCGGATCATTTTGAAAAAATCCGGAAACATAATCTTCAAACCATTTTTTGAGTATATTCGACTGTTCGGAAGTCATTGATTGATTTTTTTATATCCCCCTTCGTTTTTCTGTCGCACCCTGGGGTGATGAAAATTATTTCGTTCAGGCACTATTTCGAAATTGGCCTAAAAATTCATCTGAATTTTTGTTCCGCTGAAAGGTTTCAGGTTTCAGCATGGGTGTCACGGGCCAAGGCGTTAGCCTTGCCCGTGTATGCCCTACAGTAGGGGCAACCCCCTGTGGTTGCCCATTATTCGGGCAGGCACAGGGGCCTGCCCCTACATCGCCCGTGGCACCCTATAACCCAAACTTATGTGTTAAAAATTTTAAATCTTGGAATAAAACCGCTATGAAAACTCAAATCAATTTTGCGATAATTTTCATCATCCCAGTCGCACCCTAAATCTGGATGAATATTTTTACTTTTCATCCACAAACTTTTGATAAGACACTTTCTTGTAACTGTCAGTGCCAATATACCTGAGCATATTGATCAACACATCTGCGGGAATGTATCCCTTTCGATGGCCGATAATATCACCTGTCTCATTTATAAACCAAGTATCGGGAAGACTGCGGACTCTAAACAATTCCGCCGTTTTTGGTTCTTTTTCCGAATTAACCCGAACCGGTATAAAATTTTCATTTAAATAGGAGATAACGGCCGGATCTGTAAATGTCTCCTGTTCCATTACCTTGCAATAGGTACACCACTTGGCATAAAAATTAATAAAAACTTTTTTTTCACTTTCTTTGTGTTGGGACAATCCTTCATCGTAGTCCAACCAGTTGATGTCGCCTGCTGATACTTGACTATTACCAAAAATTAAACATACACCCATCAAGATTGCAAGAACCAGAACATAATTTTTTCGTTTTTTAATCATCACTATTTATCCTGTTATCATGAATAGATAAAATTTATCTGTAATTAACATCAGCCCTACAATAATCAGTAAAATTCCTGCTGCAGGATTCACATATTTTAGAACATATCGGGCATTTTTGACAAAATTCAAAAGAAATTGAATAAAAACAGACAATACCATGAAAGGAATTGCAAGCCCTGCAGCATAAACGGCCAAAAGAGCTGTTCCTTCAAGCACCGTTTCCTGATTGCCGGCAATGATAAGAATAGAACCCAGCAAAGGTCCGATACACGGACTCCATCCGGCAGCAAAGGCCATACCGACCAAAAAGGTTCCCATAAAATGAACCGGTCTTGTTTTCAAATGAATTCGTTTTTCCACATCCAGCCGGTTGAAACGAAACAGACCAATAAGGTGCATTCCCAACAAAATGATAAAAATTCCCCCGATGATTCTTAAAATGTGGTTGTATTTATATACCAAGCTGCCAATAAAGGAAGCAGAGGCTCCCAGAAGAATAAATACCAGGGAAAAGCCACAAACATAGGCTATTGTAGAAATAATAACTTTTCTTCGGATTGCAGCATCACGGCCTTCAATCAATTCCTCAAGCGAATAGCCTGAAATAAATGTAAAATAAGCCGGAATCAGCGGTAGAATGCACGGAGATAAAAAAGACAATAATCCCGCCAGAAACGCCGCTGAATAGGAAACACTTTCTGTAAACATAAGTTCCTTTTTCTTATTGATCCATAAACCGTCGATTATCGGATTTTATGAAATTTTAAATTATTATAAAGAGAACCTGGCAATTGTCAACCACTGAACGGTTCATTGAGGACTATCCAAAAACAGCATCCTTTGGTCACGTGAGGGGTTCTCACTATTTTTCAATTTTTAAAATAGTCCCAACGGCCTTGCCAAAAACCAAACTCTACGGTTTTCGGATAGGCGCTATGAACTGTGGTTATCTTTGAATTGTTGACACTGTTATATCTTTAGCATAAATTTAAACTCAAACTGAGCCTTAAATCTTCATTTTTAAACTAGGAGATATGCGTAAGATGTTGAAAAACCGAAAAATCGGTATTATCGGCAGTGGTAATATGGGAGAAGCTTTGATCAGCGGCCTTGTCGATTCCAGGGTAACCTCTAAAAATAATATCATGTGCTCTGATATTTCTGAAATACAATTGACTTTGATTCAAAAAAAATATGGCGTTCAAACCACAACCAATAATATGGAGATTATCGAAACATCAGATTATCTAATTTATGCTGTCAAACCTCAGATAATGTCCTCCGTGCTCAACGAAACAGCACCCGCTTTGAACATGTCCAAGCTGGTCATATCGATCGCTGCCGGTGTACCGTTGAAAGCCATAGAACAATGCCTGAAAAAAAAGCTTCGTCTAATACGGGTAATGCCCAACATTTGTGCATTTGTTAGAGAAAGTGCCATCGGCATTTGTGCCGGAAAACACGCCAGTGATGAAGATGTGGTAATTACCAGAACCATTTTTGATTCCATCGGAAAGACTGTTTTTATCGCTGATAGCAGGCTGATGGATGCGGTAACGGCTTTAAGCGGAAGCGGCCCCGGCTATATTTTCATTATGATTGAGGCGTTAGCAGATGCCGGGGTGAAGATGGGATTGTCCAGAAAAGATGCAGAATTTCTTTCGGCTCAGACAGTGCTGGGATCGGCAAAACTGATGCTGACATCAGGGGAGCATCCCGGTCAATTAAAAGATAAAGTCGCTTCTCCTGGCGGAACTACCATTTCCGGAATACACATGCTCGAAAAAGCAGGCTTAAGAGCAGCCCTTATGGATGCGGTTGAAGCAGCCACCAAACGTGCCGGGGAATTGGAAAACATAATTATGAACCAGTTTACCCAAAAAAACGATCATAAATAAAAATAATTCAATGGCATTTGGAATGAAAGAATTTTTTAACGTCACGGATTTGGATCAGGTATTGTCTTATCGGTCACTTTTTGACCCGGTGGAAACAGAACAAACAGACATTTGTGAATCGACCGGCCGGATTTTGGCGGAAGATATTTATTCAGGTGAAGATATCCCTGATTTTGACCGTTCTGTAATGGACGGCTATGCCGTTAAAGCATCCAGCACATTCGGCGCTTCGGAAGGTACCCCTGCTTACCTGGAGGTCAGGGGATCTGTACTCATGGGTGAACAACCATCATTTTCAATAGGTCCCGGAGAAGCAGCCAGAATTTCAACGGGAGGTATGCTTCCTGTTGGCACAAATGCCGTGGTAATGGCAGAATATACGGATATCCTGGATGAAGGCACCATTGAAGTATACAAAAGTGTCGCGCCAGGTCAAAATGTAATTTTAAAGGGCGAAGATTTTAAAAAAGACCGGATTGTTTTGTCGCGTGGGAGCTTGATCCGCCCTCAGGAAAGCGGACTTTTGGCTGCACTGGGAAAATCTCAGATATTGCTCTACAAAAAGCCTGTGGTTGGAATTATTTCGACAGGTGATGAAATTGTTGAGATTACCGAAGTTCCCATGCCCGGAAAAATAAGAGATATCAACAGTTATACCCTATTGGGACAAATACTGGAATCCGGCGGGGTTCCCATTTTTTTCGGAATTGTCCGAGATGACTATCAGTTGCTTCAGAAAAAATGCGAAGAAGCTCTTGAAATTTCGGACATGGTATTGATTTCCGGAGGAAGCAGTGTCGGAGTTCGCGATTTTACCATCAATGTGCTTTCATCACTGCCATCTGCAAAGATTCTGGCGCATGGCATCCCCATCAGTCCCGGCAAGCCCACCATTTTGGCACAATCGAAAAATAAACAGATCTGGGGCCTTCCGGGTCATGTTGTATCGACAATGGTCGTTTTCACCACAGTCGTTAATCCCTTTTTAGCAAAAATCAGTGGCTGCACAGAAAACCGGGGACAAAACTTTTTTTATAAAGCGCGCCTTACCCGAAATATTGCATCAGCCCAAGGCCGGGTAGAGTATGTACGGGTACACCTGAAGCAAAAAGATGGAAATCTGTGGGCAGAACCTGTTCTTGGAAAATCAGGACTTCTTCATACCATGGTCCTAGCTGACGGTTTGGTAGCTGTTGATATGAATTGTGAAGGACTCGATAAGGGAACGGAAGTCACGGTTATCCCGATATAAAGAGCAACCTCAACAGAAAGTACCGAGAATACCAAAATGAACTCAAAAAGAAATATATATTTAAAAAAAAAGACCCTGGCAGAAGCCCGCCAGATATTATTGGAGCACTTCCCATCTCCAGAGATTCTTTCGTCTGAAAGTGTGGAGGTTACCGATGCTGTCGGCCGGGTGCTGGCTGAACCAGTATTTGCAAAAATTTCATCACCGAATTTTCATGCGGCCGCCATGGACGGTGTCGCTGTCAGAGCACAGGACACATTTGGTGCCAGCGAAACCCGGTCAAAACGTTTGGTCGTTAACAAAGAAGCATTTTTTGTCAATACCGGTCATGTACTTCCCGAAGGAACCAATGCTGTGATCATGATCGAGGACGTGAATATAATCGATAATGATCATTTGGAAATTGAAGGGCCGGCATTTCCGTGGCAGCATGTTCGCAAAATGGGAGAGGATATCGTAGCAACAGAATTGTTGTTTCCTCAAAACCACATGATTACGCCCTATTGTGTCGGAGCATTAATATCCGGTGGCGTTTATTCGGTCAATGTCAAAAAACGCCCCGAAATTCTGATCATTCCGACCGGTTCAGAGTTGGTGGACTGGCGAAATATTTCTCCGGAGCAATTGAAGCCGGGCCAGGTATTGGAAACCAATTCGTTTGTTCTGGGAAAACTTGCCGAGGCCTGCGGTGCTAAATTTACCCGCCATAAAGAAGTTATGGATGATGTGGAACATATAAAAACGGTTGTTAAAAATGCCATACAAGAAGGTTTTCACATTATTCTGACGATTGGCGGATCATCAGCCGGTTCAGAAGATTATTCAAATCCTGTCATTTCAGATCTAGGTAAAATCTTGGTTCACGGCATAACGATGATGCCGGGAAAACCGCTTATTATTGGTGATATCAACAACCAACCAGCATTTGGAATTCCTGGTTTTCCGGTTTCAGCCATACTGGCTTTTGAGCAGTTCGTAGCACCGTTAGTCCGCAAAATGCTCAATCAACCGGAAATCGAGCGGTCTTCTGCCAAGGTTTATCCCACCCGAAAAATTGCTTCCAAGCTGGGCGTCGAGGAGTTTATCAGAGTGAAGCTTGGACAGGTTGGGGAGCGAATTGTGGCCACTTCGCTGCCCAGAGGGGCGGGAATGATTACGTCTATAACCCATGCCGACGGAATTATCCGGATTTCCAACAACAGCGAGGGAATAGATGAAAACGAGCCGGTATCGGCAGAACTGTTGCGTCCGCTTTCTTCGATCAAAAATACCATTGTCGTTGTCGGCAGTCATGATAACTCTCTGGATATTCTGGCCAATCAACTGAAAGCCACTCACAGTCAATTGACGCTGTCTTCGAGCCATGTAGGAAGCATGGGGGGACTGATGGCTATTAAAAGAGGAGTGTGTCATCTGGCCGGATCTCACTTGCTCGATATCCGTGACGGTTCCTACAACATTTCCTACATAAAACGGTATCTTCCGGGAATTTCTGTCAAACTGATCAACCTGGTTTTCCGGGAACAAGGAATCATGGTTTTGCCTGGAAATCCCAAAGGTATTAAGGGAATAGAGGATCTGGGCCGCGATGATGTAGCGATTATCAATCGACAGAAAGGATCGGGGACGAGAATATTGCTGGATTATCGTCTTGAGCAGTTGGGTATCGATCCCGCCGGCATAAAAGGCTATGAAAATGATGAGTTTACCCATATGTCTGTTGCTGCCGCTGTGTTAAGCGGACGGGCTGATTTAGGACTGGGTATTTTTGCTGCTGCAAAAGCGTTGGGGCTCGATTTTATCCCAGTTGTTACTGAACAATATGACCTGGTGATTCCGACACTATTTTTTGAAACAAAAAATATACAAATCCTGATAGATACAATCAAAACCAATGAATTCAAAAGTCAGGTAGAAGCCCTTGGGGGATATGATACCCGGATGACGGGTGAAGAGATTCAACTATAGGTAGTGCCTGAACGAAAACTGTCTTTTTCGCCAATATCT
>JAGYNR010000090.1 GCA_018399715.1 Desulfobacterales bacterium
CATCCCTGCAGGTGGCTTCATTTGCTTTGTTACCGCCACAAATGCACCCTTGGTGATAGCCTGGTGGCTACCCTTTGGCTATGTCGGACTTTAACCGACAAGAAATTACCAGCTTGGCCTGGCGCACTCATTTTACTTTCCCTCCTTTCCGCCCCCGGCCTCTGATGCCGGAACTCCGTATTGCCGCAACTGTTCGTCTTGCGTCCCGTATACCGGCTGGTTCACGGTTTTTAAATGATTGATTTCATTTTGCAGCTCTTTGGCCAGCTCCACATTTCCCTCATTCTCCGCATCCTGCTTTTGAACTGTAAAACGGGCAATCTCGGCATCCAGCTTGATCCGTTCGATTTGCTTTTGCAGCTCTCCTTCCTGACTTTTATCCTCAAGATTGTTTATTTTCTCAAGTACCAAACGGATTTTTTCCTGTGCTTCCATCTCTATGGCCTGTATCCGATCATCACGCCATTTATAGTTGTTTACTGCATTCTCATCTGTTTCATTCAACTGCTCATTCACTATAACCTCACCCTGAGGCGTTTCATTTAAAACCTCCTCCGTTGCCATGCATAAAACAGATGTCATTACTAGAAATTGTATTGACAAAAAAAACAGTAAAATATATTTTTTCATGCCTCCCCCTTCCTTTTAAAAAATTTAGACCTGTTACAGACCTCGCTTAGCGGACTGACGATAATGAAAATGCCACATATAGGATCAAAAGACTGAAAATATCATAATAATTCTTATGAGTTATAAAATGTTTACGGCAGTGAATTCCAGGAAAGTATAGAAAATTTTCGAGTTTTGGTTTTTTTATATAAAAATACTTTTTTTAACTTTATCAAAATATCCTTCAAACGTCAATTATAAAATATACGGTTTCACATCAAATTTGTTGTATGTTCCTTATAAATAATCGTTGGAGGTTAAATACAGTGTTTAGTTTATATACCTTTTGTATCTGCTGTTTTAAAAATTGTCAGTACAGTCAGGGAGTATTTTTATCGAATAAAAATGAGGACAACTGCCGATTCAATAATAACAGCCAGGAGGTACATCATGAATTCGAAAATTGTAGAATTATTGGGCACCGAAGCGGAAGATCTTTTGTATCATACTTGCAAGACCATTGATAAAAAGCAATTGCATTTACCCGGGGCGGATTTTGTGGACCGGATTAAAACACCGTCTGACCTGCCCATTCGGGTATTGGGCAATATGCAGGCACTATTTAACACCGGGAGACTGGCAGGCACGGGATACCTTTCTATTCTTCCGGTAGATCAGGGTATCGAGCACACTGCCGGGGCATCGTTTACTCCTAACCCTAGGTATTTTGATCCCGAAAATATTATCAAACTGGCTATTGAAGGCGGATGTAATGCTGTTGCATCCAGCCTGGGAGTGTTGGGCGCTATGGCCCGAAAATATGCTCATAAAATCCCCTTTCTATTGAAATTCAACCACAACGAACTGCTCACGTTTCCCAATACGTATGATCAAATTATGGTTGCCCAGATTGATCAGGCCTTTGACATGGGGGCTTTGGCAGTAGGCGCGACGATATATTTTGGCTCTAAGGAAAGCAACCGGCAGATTCAGGAGATCTCGGAGGCTTTCCGATATGCGCATGAACTTGGGATGGTAACTGTTCTTTGGGCTTATTTGCGTAACAGCAATTTTAAAACAACAGATAAAGATTATCATGTTGCAGCAGATCTTACCGGTCAGGCCAATTATTTGGGGGTTACGATCGAGGCGGATATTATCAAGCAGAAACAGGCAGAAACCAATGGGGGGTTTAAAGAAATTGGATTCGGTAAAATCAAAGAAGAAATGTATACTGAACTGACCTCTGATCATCCGATTGATCTTACCCGCTATCAGGTAGCCAATTGTTTCATGGGACGCGCCGGTCTTATCAATTCGGGAGGTGCTTCCGGAAAAAATGATCTGGCCCAGGCGGTACGGACAGCTGTCATCAATAAAAGAGCCGGCGGGATGGGACTTATCTCCGGTCGAAAGGCATTTCAAAAACCCATGAAAGATGGTGTTAAACTACTCAACGCAATTCAGGATGTATTTTTAGATGATGACATCACTATTGCATAACCAAAACCTCAAAGCTTCCACGGGCAAGGTGAATGCCTTTGCCCGTGTCACCCAAAAAGCGTTTGTTTCTTTTTTTACATCCTGCGAGCAAAACAAGTTGCAATGGTTTTGTTTCAGACAAATAATTCCAACTTGTTTTCCGTATATACCGGATGATAAGTAAAATTATGCAACGTGCATTCAGGCTGCTGTATCACCGGCCTGCGAAGTATCTTTTCGTACAGTTCGATATATTGTGCAACACAATTTTCGTGATTAAATTTTTCTTTGCCTTCTCTCATAATTCGGCGAATCTGGGGTATCTTATGCGCCTCTTTAAGCCGATAAAAAGCCATTGCCTGATCAATGGCCCAAAATAACCCTGCAGAATCACATATTTCGAAAAGAAATCCATTTCCCGAATTATTTTCAACATCCAGATGCACAATAGTGTCATGAAGTCCACCCGTATCATACACAATCGGAAGAGAACCGTACTTTACAGCAACCATCTGGGGAAGACCGCAGGGTTCATAAATAGACGGCATAAGTATAAAATCAGAAGCGGCATATCCTCTGCGCTCCAAATCTTTTGAAAAGTCACAGACCGCTACCCGTCGTCCCAGATCATGAAACTGAACGATTTTCTTGAAAACATCCTGGTATTCTCCGTTTGCCACAAAAACAACCTGAAGATTATCGTTGTAGTAGCTGGATACCACCTGGTACAAAATATCAGATAAAAGCTTGCAGCCCTTTTGATATGGATCCAGCCGTGAAGGCCAGAAAAATAATGGCGCATCAGCATCCCGGATAAGCCCCAGGGCCTTTTGCAGTGCTACTTTATTTTTTCGTTTGGCCTCCATAAAATTGTCACAATCATAGGTACAAAACAGACTTTGATCCGTTTGGGGATCCAATGTGGAATCAGGTGCGTTAAGAATACCGAATGCACATCCGGCTTGATATTTATGAGTCAATTCCCTTTGAAGGTGATGATCGACACAACTGTAGCGTCCCTCTATGATCTCCTTCAAAAATGTAGGGCTGACGACATTTACATAATCAGCAGCGAAAACACCGGAAGTCAGTAGATTTACCGGTAAGTTTTTCTTAGCAGCTTCGTAATCAGCAGGTGGATAATCATAATAGAGCTGATCCCAAAAATCAGCCGCTCCAATGCCGCGATCCTCAATGAAATCAAGTGTCGTCTTGACCGTATGGATATTGTGAATGGTAAAAAGGCATGGAATACCCATTTTTCTGGCCATGGCAGGAATCAGACCGGTCATCCAGTCATTGCAGTGAATCAAATCCGGTGCAATCCGGGGAATAAAATTATTGATTACTTCCCGTTGAAACGCTAAAGAAATTCTCGTATTTATGCCCCCGCAATCCGAATACACACTATTTAGATAATAAAAAATCCTGTCTTCAGCCAGATGCAACCGGTCGTCCGGCTTTACCCGACGAAAAGACCGTTGCTGATTTGAAAAAGCGTTCGATTCTCCGTTAAATATCGTCTGATAATCCGGAATGGCCACATGGACATCCGCTTTCTGATTGTCAAGGGCACTGACCAAGGCTGCTGTTACATCGGCCAGTCCTCCTGCCTTGGCGTTTATCCGGCTTGACATTTCTGCCATATGTTCCGGAAGATAGCTGACTTCCGGGGTTACTACAAGTATCCTGGGCTTTGTTCTTGGGAATACAGACATTATGTCGTTCCTTTTTTAAGATGCATTTGAGAAATATTTACTGTCCGTATACAACTTATATAAACTTTAACAAAAATAAGACGTTATTTCGGTTTGATAAATGGGTAATGATAGGTATTTTTCACAACAATAATGCTGACCTGGAAAAATGAAACATCAGGGAAACGGTGTAGTTGTAAATTTCAGGTTAGCGGATATGTTAGCATCAATAAACCATTTATCAGGAAATACCTGACATAAAAAACCACAATAATACACGATCGCAAGGAGATTGATCCATCCACAAAGCATAAACATCCAGGAGAAAAAAATATCCCTTGACATCCAGATAAATATTTTCTTAAGAGATATTTAATATAACCTTTTAATTTTAATAATTTTTCATTTTAAGCAAATCAGAGATTTTTCAATGTCTTTTAACCAATCCATTGATGCAAATAAATCCAGGAAGCAACTGATTACAGAATTGGCTGATTTGCGAGACCAGATAACAGCGGAAAAACAGCAAAGCAAAAAAACAAAGGACGCTCTTAACCGAAAGAATTTTATTCTGGAAGGTATCAACCGTATTTTTCACGGCGCTTTAATTTGCAAAACGGAAGAGGAACTCGGAAAACTCTGTCTGAAAGTAGCGGAAGAAATTACCGGAAGCGAATTTGGTTTTATCAGAGAAGTAAATGAAGAAGGTTTGTTAAATAATATCGCCATGAGCGATACCGGATGGAAAGCCTGCCAAATGACAGATCCTGCGGGACATCAGGTTCGGTTTTCCGGGGTTCCAATCAGAGGCATCTACGGTAAAGTGTTAAGGGACGGGAAAGGTTTCTATAGCAATCATCCTTCTTCTCATCCGGACAGCATCGGTCCCCCTGAGGGTCATCCAGCCTTAACTTCTTTTATGGGCGTTCCTTTGATCCGCGGAGGTAAAGCCATCATCGGAATGATAGGTGTCGCCAATCGGGCAGGTGGATATCGCGATAAGGATCTTGAAGCTTTGACAGCATTGGCTCCGGCTGTCGTTCAGGCATTATTGAGCAACCGGGCAGAGGAGAAAATAGCCCAACAAAAAGATCTGCTGCAGCATATTTTTGACAACATTCCGGTATTGCTGATTATGTGGGATTCACAAGTCCAAAATTTTTTTCTCAATCGCTACGCTGAATCTGTTTTGGGGTGGACAACGGCAGAAGCAAATGAGGGAGACTTTCTTAAAAAAATTTGTCCGGAAACCGTTTCCCGTGCACAGGTGACAGCTTACATGGAATCCTTAGAACCCGGTTGGCATGAATTGGAAACTGCTACCAAAGATGGAAAAAGCGTGCCTATTGAATGGGCCAGCATTCGCCTTTCTGACGACACCAGAATCACGATAGGCGTAGACTTGCGGGAACGTAAAAAGGCGATGCGGGCATTGCGTGAGAGCGAAAAACGGTTGCGTATGGCGATAGACTCTGCGTATGTGATGTCATTCGAATGGGATATTCAGCAGGATGAAATACTTTGGTTTCCGCCCTCAACGCCGACATTGGCTTCCATCGCAAAGAAAGAGTTCAAAACATTTGAAGACATCGTCAATATGATCTATCCCCCCGATCGCAAGCTTTTCAGGATCAATGTTCAAATAGCATTGAAACGTAAAGACGGAAAATACAAAAATGAGTACCGGATGGTTCGACCGGATGGCAAAATTGCCTGGCTCTATGATTCCGGCAGCATAGAGTACGATGCCCATGGTCAGCCGCTGCGACTGATTGGTCTTTCCCAGGACATCACTGAACGCAAAGAGACCGAAGAAAAACTTCGACAACTGAATCAAACCCTTGAGCAAAAAGTTGCTGAGCGAACCCGGCTTAGTAAGATCCGGACCAAGCAACTTCGGGCTTTGGCAGTAGAACTGATCGAGGCTGAAGAAAAGGAGCGTCAGCGAATCGCCGAACTGTTGCATGAAGATTTGCAGCAGATTTTGGCCAGTGCAAAAATGCAGTTGCAGCTGGCTTGTCACAAAAGACCGGACAATCCGGATTTAACGGCTGTTGAACTGATGCTGGAAGAATCCATTAAAAAGTCCAGACGTCTTTCCCATGAACTAAATCCTCCTTCGTTGCACCATTTCGGACTGATTCCTGCGCTGGAATGGCTGTTTCAAAAAATGGACGAGCAGTTCGGGTTAAAGATCAAATTTGAAGTAAAGCAAAAACAGCAGTTTAAAAATGAATCGCTCAAAATATGCATGTTTCGATCCGTACAGGAAATATTGTTCAATGTGGTTAAACATGCAGAGGTAAAAAGCGCCCGTGTCGAACTTTCCGGAACAAATAATGACTTTATTATTACCATCAGCGACCAAGGTCGGGGATTTAATCCCAACATACTGGAATCATCAAATGTAAAAAGTGGATTAGGATTGATATGTTTGCGTGAACGCGCCCGCGCTATCGGGGGAAGCCTGAAAATCGAAAGTGCTCCCGGCAGGGGAAGCCGATTCATGCTTAAAATTCCATGTCACGTAGATGTCAGTGCCAAATCAAAAGGCATCGATGAGCTTACATTCCCTGATCATTTTCAGGACAATACGGAATCTGCGGCTAAGGGAATCAAAGTTCTGTTTGTCGATGATCACAAGGTAATGCGGCAAGGGCTGATCAGCATGATTTCAGGACAACCGGAAATCATAGCTGTTGAAGAGGCAGCCAATGGTATGGAGGCTTTAGAAAAAACCCAGCACCTGCATCCGGATGTAGTGGTAATGGACATATCCATGCCGAAAATGGATGGGGTGGAAGCGACTCGACGAATCAAAGCAGAATTTCCCAACGTTCGTGTAATCGGTCTTTCCATGTATGAAGATGAGCAGACCATCCAATCCATATTACAAGCAGGCGCGGAGAGCTTTGTCAGCAAAACAGCGTCTCCATCCGAACTGCTTGGGGCAATTTATGGAATAAAGCAGTTGTAATACGGCGACATATCCGCTTTGGCATTGGCACCCTCTTTTTTTGCCGCATTCAAAATGTTTTTAACCTCCTCTTTGACCTGTTAATAGGTTAATTGATTGGCACTATTTTACAACGAATCTTTTTTCTTGACATAACACTATTGTTTTATTTAATTTTGATAATACTTTTTGGTTTCCACACTTTTTTGAGCGCCAGTTTTGTCTAAAAGGGGGAATTATGATGACAGGATGTTTTACAGCACTGGTTACACCGTTTAAAAATGATGCTGTCGATCGTGACGGTCTGGAGAAACTGACACAATTTCAGATCGAAAACGGGATCAGCGGAATTCTGGCGGTTGGTACAACCGGAGAAAGTCCCGCCCTGACCTGGAAAGAACATCTTCAAGTAGTTCAGGATGTAGCAGACCAGTCAAAGGGAAATTGTATATGCATTGCAGGCACCGGCAGCAACAATACAAACGAGTGCCTGGAAGCGACTGAACATGCCGCAAAGGCGGGCGTCGATGCAGCACTACTGGTTGACCCTTATTACAATGGTCCAAGCTCCATGGAAATTCGTAAAGAATATGTCAAGCCTGTAGCTGATGCATTTCCTGAGCTGGAAATCATTCCCTATGTTATTCCCGGAAGAACCGGCACTCAACTGCTTCCTGAGGACCTGGCGATTTTGAACAAAACCTGCAAAAATGTGAACACGGTTAAGGAGGCAACCGGAAACATTGAAAATATGCGGCGTACCCGTGAATGTGCCGGGTCTGATTTTACAATTCTTTCCGGCGATGACGGTATGACCTTTCCCATGATGACAGATTCACAAGTCAAAGGCGCAGGCGTTATTTCTGTTGTGTCCAATGTTGCCCCGGGGCCGGTTACCAGGATGGTTCGTCTGTTGACGGAAGGCAACGAAACCGAAGGCCGCAAACTAATGGAAAGCCTGTCCCCGCTTTTCGGGCTGGTAATGGTGAAAACCCAGGAACAGACTCCTTACGGAGATGTATCAATAAAGGCTAGAAATCCGATGGGAATAAAGCTTTTCATGTCGATTTTAGGAATGCCATCGGGCATGTGTCGGCGTCCACTGGGAAAAGCCTCGAAAAACTGTCTCAACAAAGTCCTCGAAATAGGCCGAACCGTTCAGCAAAATAATCCGGAAATTTTACAGCCGGTTGCCGATTTTTTTGGAGTAGATATTGATGAACGGCTTCATAATCCGACAAACTGGGAAGGTAAATTTTATCCGGAGTATGAGTAAACAGTCAGTTGACAGATTGTAGTCCGTTTTCTATCAGATAATCTCCTGCTTTTGAGAAAAACTACTGAATAAAAGAAACCGCTGTGGTTTAACAAAGCCGGTTTCTTTTATTCATTTAAAATTTTTCTCCCGGCATTTTGAATTCAGGTAGCGGCCTTCATTTTAAAATCACCCTCTTTAAAAAGAATAAATTTCAACCATTCCATGGCAAATTGAAGCAGTGCCACTTCGTCGGTTTTTATGGTTTCCGCTGTCGCAGGATCTATATCATAACGATTCAAAAAACTGCTGTCAAAAATAAAGTTTCTAAATTTATCAATATTATAGCTGGCCATAAAAAACATTTCCTTACTTTTTTCAGTTAGTTTGATATTTTTAGGAAAGGATCGTTTTCGAACCAGAAGCTCTGTCCAGCCACTGTTGATTTCATCGTGGATATCTACCCCCTGATCCTTCCGCCACTCCCTGACAGTCCAGGTTTTATCCTCCTCAAACCCCTTACAATGGGGTTCATGAATAAAAAAATAAAACCCCTTCTCATCACCGGGCACCTGGGATGAAAGCGCTCCAACGCCGAGGGGATAATACCGGCAGGTTGTCGGGCGGTCTGAGTAGACAAGGCATCCGTCATCGCGAACAAACGGACAAGACTGCTCATCATCATCCAGTAGTTTCAGGGTCACCAGGGGGAGATCTGTTTTTTCTAAAATTTCCGGTTTGGTGTAAATGGCCAGAAACTCCTCAGAATTTAATTGCAAACGATTTTTCAAACGAATAATATCATAAGGGGTCAATATGATATTAATACCTCTGCAGCAGCGGGTGAAACAACTTACCCCCTTGTGGCAGGAAAAACGGAATCGGCTTTCGAGAGTAAGCCTAACCGGATCAATGTTATCCATAGGATTGGTTATCGTCATAAGTGTTCATTTCCTTTCAATTGAATTTTTCTCTATCGTTTTCCGAATGTTAAAAAGACATCAGACACACTGCTGATATTGTATGCCTGGTTAATATTCCAGGTCACCGTAGCTGCTTAAATTTGTTAGGTTATACATTTCAACATCAAATGTCAAACCACGGCAATGCGAATCTACCCTTTAGCCGCAATTCTAATTTTGACCCTTTTACTCGATGATCAAGTTTTTTCCCGTCATTCCGTCGAAAGCCGGAATCCAGAAGGTTTTGCGGGCTTACTGGATTCCGGGTCTTCGCTCCGCTACGCCCGGAATGACGAAGATTGTTATGAGCTGAATTGAAAAACTTGATCATCGAGTTTTAGACCTAAACTGACCATTAAAATTAATGGTTTAAAAGCATCAATCAATGCATCAAAATTAAAAACTTACCCATTTTAATCTTGATT
>JAGYNR010000091.1 GCA_018399715.1 Desulfobacterales bacterium
ATCGATATCTGTTAAAATTTATAAATAGTGCTTGAACGAAAACTGTCTTTTTCGCCAATATCTGCGTCAGACTCAAGTTTTAATCCTCGAAATACTCAACGTATGTCTGTGATTAAAATTTTCGTCTTCCTTGATCTTAACGAAAAATCCTAGTTTTCGTTCGGGCACTAAATACGTAATTTTTAATATAATAAAATATAAAATCGTATCTGTTTTTCATCTGTTAACCTGTCATTTTCAATTTGTTGTAACATGCAAAAAAAATGCTGTTATCGTAAATTTTGTAGACGTTTTACTCAGATGGTTGAAGGAAAATGAAACGCCATGGATAAAAACAAATCAGAATCTTCTGTTAACCCGTCAAACGACTTTCCGGTCGATGATAAATCTAGTCTGCCTGCCGGCAAGCCAACAGTAATTCCGGGGATAAAAGGATTTATCAGTGTTTTACTTTTTACAGTGGTGGTATTGAGTTTAATCTTCTTTTGGCATTTCAACCGGTCATCTGATGCGGCACCCTCAAAAAGAAAAAAAGCGGGAAAGCCCCCTGTCGTGACAGTCAGTGTAATCACCGAAAAGGAGATCAATCCGCCGAGAGAGTATGTCGGCCGGATGGAAGCGATTCAGGCGGTGGATCTGAGAGCCCGTGTTAAGGGATATCTTGAGGAAGTCAGATTTAAAGAGGGCAGCGATGTTCGGCAGGGGGACCTGCTTTATGTTATTGAACAGGCTCCCTATCGGGCAAAGGTTAATGAAAACAATGCCAAGGTTGCTGAGGCTGAGGCTAATCTGACCAGAACCCGTCAGTATCTTCAGCGACTTCGGTCTGTAAGGACCGGCGGCGTTTCCGAATCGGATTTGGAAGCCGCGATCAGTGCCCAGCTTCAGGCAAAGGCTCAGCTACAGGAAGCCGAAGCCAGCCTGGAACAAGCGGAACTGGATCTGGGATATACCAAAATTTTTGCTCCCATCAGCGGACGAATCGGCAGAACTGCCTATACCCGGGGAAATCTTGTTGGTCCTGAATCCGGAGCGCTTGCCAGAATTGTTCAGATAAATCCCATCCGGGTGGTATATTCGGTAAGCGACAGCGATTTTGCCGGTACTGGTCTCGGTTGGGAAAACAATTCCATGGATGGTAGCCTGAATGAGTGCCGTCAAGTAACCCGATTAAAGTTGTCCGACAGTGAAATATACCCGGAATTGGGTCAGAAAGATTTTGTTGATAACCAGGTGGATCCTGAAACCGGAACGATAGCAGTTCGGGCAATTTTTGACAATCCCTGGAACATTTTGCTTCCCGGCCAATATGTCACGGTCATGATCAGTTGCGTGAAGGGAAAACACCTTCCGATGGTTCCGCAGGCTGCGGTTCAGGAGGATCGTGACGGTCGTTATGTGTTTGTCGTCAATAATGAGCAAACAGTTGTTCAGCGACGGATCGCTACCGGTAATGGCATCGGTACAGAATGGGCGGTTGAATCGGGGTTGATTTCAGGAGATGTGGTGGTGGTACAAGGCGTGCAGAAAATTCGACCCGGTCAGATAGTGAAAACGGTCACTGCTGACAAAAAAAGCAGTGGGTGATTCGCGATGTTTTGCCGGATTTTTATTGAACGTCCCCGCATGGCTATCGTAATTTCAATTGTCATTACCCTTGCCGGTATTTTAGCGTTATTAAAAATTCCCACAGCTCAGTTTCCATTGATTACACCGCCGGAAATACGAGTAAGCGGATCCTATCCCGGTGCCAGTGCAGAAGTGGTGGCAAATACGGTTGCCG
The DNA here is from genome assembly GCA_018399715.1 of Desulfobacterales bacterium. GTDB lineage: Bacteria > Desulfobacterota > Desulfobacteria > Desulfobacterales > SKZT01 > M55B149. The sequence goes on from JAGYNR010000091.1 coordinate 1,784, forward strand.
CACCGCTCGAAGCCGAGGTCAACGGCGTTGATGATATGATCTACATGTTTTCCAGTTGCTCCAACAATGGTTCTTACAGTTTGAGTGTGATTTTTGAAGTAGGAACCGATGAGGACATTGCACAGGTCAATGTACAAAACCGTGTACAACAGGCAATCCCTAGACTTCCTGCCGAAGTGACGGAGCAGGGATTTCAGGTGAAGGCCCGGTCGTCGGACTTGCTGGGGGTCATTAGTTTTTATTCGCCTGAGGGGACCCGGGACGCCCTTTTTCTAAGCAACTATGTCAGTATTAATATCAAAGACGTCTTGACACGGGTGAATGGCATCAGTGAAGCTTATATATTCGGTGCCCAGGATTACAGCATGCGCATATGGTTGAATCCTGAACGTCTGACAGTTCTCAACCTGACAACCGATGATGTCATCAATGCTATCCGGAAACAAAATATTCAGGCGGCCGTAGGTTCTATCGGTGCAGCTCCGGGGAGTCGACAACAACAGGTCCAGTATACGCTGAGAGCCAAAGGACGTCTTACAGAAGTCGAGGATTTCAAAAATATTATCATCCGAAGCAATTCTCAGGGGGGGCTGATTCGCCTCAGGGACATTGCCCGGGTAGAACTGGGCGCGCTTTCCTATTCATCACGATCATATTTAAACGGATCGCCGGCAGTCAACCTGGCCTTATACCAGACTACCACCGCGAACGCCATGGAAACCATCAAGGACGTTGAAAAAGTAGTAAAACGCCTTTCCCCCCGGTTTCCATCCGGTCTTGAATACCGGTTTACCTATGATACATCACAGTTTGTCCAGTCAACCATTCATGAAATCGCTTTTACGCTTATCATTACCTTTTTTCTGGTTGTTGCCGTTACCTTTGTTTTTTTACAGGACTGGCGGGCAACGTTGATTCCTTCTTTGACGATTCCCGTATCACTGGTCGGAACGTTCATCGCTCTTTTGGCATTGGGCTTCAGCGCCAATACCATTACCCTGTTAGCGTTGATTTTGGCTATCGGTCTGGTGGTCGACGATGCCATTGTGGTCGTGGAAAATGTTCAGCGTATTATACAGGATGAAGGACTCGATCCCAAAGCAGCGACGATCCGGGCAATGGATCAGGTTTTCGGGCCGGTTATTTCAACTACTCTGGTGCTTCTGGCAGTTTTTGTGCCGGTTGGATTTCTTCCGGGTATCACCGGAAAGCTTTATCAACAGTTTGCCGTAACCATATCGACTGCCATGCTGTTCTCGACATTAAACGCTTTGACCCTGAGTCCGGCTTTGTGCGCAGCACTGCTTAGGCCCTCGCACCATATACGCAAGGGGCCTCTGGCATGGTTTTCCTCTGTGCTGAATTCAGCGAGAAATATGTATATTCGTGTGGCCGGATGGTTTGTGCGACGGTTGATCGTGGCTTTTGCCATTTTCCTGATAGTTTTTGCTGCCATCTATGGTCTATATGCCACCAGACCGACCAGTTTTCTTCCCAATGAAGACAGGGGAGCCTTTTTTGTAGATGTTCAGCTTCCGGATGCCTCCGCTTTAACCCGCACCAATGAGGTGATGCAGCAGGTGACATCCATACTTGAGAAAACGCCGGGTGTTGCCGATGTTATTGCTGTTACCGGCTACAGTATCCTTAGCGGTCCTGGCGAAAACAGCGGTTTGTGCGTGGTGGTACTGGAGCCGTTTGAAAACCGAAAAACGCCTGAAAAGCAGTTGGAAAAAAAACTGATGGGTCGGGTGCGAATGGATATGGCAGCCATCCCATCTGCTAATATTGTCGCTTTTAGTCCTCCCGCCATCCGGGGACTGGGAACTACCAGCGGGTTTGATTTCCGGCTACAGACCCTGGAGGGCCAAAGTCCTCAGGAGCTGGCTTCGGTGACCCGGGCAATGGTGGTAGCCGCTAATCAGGACCCCAGTCTTCAGGCAGTCTACTCGACTTATTCAGCCGATGTACCACAGCTCTTTTTAAACCTGAACCGCACCAAGACAGAAAGTCTCGGTGTATCGGTCAGCAGCGTGTTTTCCACCCTTCAGGCATATCTCGGTTCCCGCTATGTGAATGATTTAAATTTTTTCAGCCGGGTTTTTCAGGTAAAGGTTCAGGCGGATGAACCCTATCGGAATGCCGCCGAAGATATCGGCCGACTGTATGTAAGAAACGACCGGGGAGAAATGGTACCTATCAGTAGTTTGATAAAACTGTCTACAGTTCTTGGCCCCCAGACAGTCGATCGATACAATCAATTTTCTAATGCCAAAATAAATGGCGAAGCATCATCGGGATTCAGTTCCGGCCAGGCAATGGAAGCCATTGGTAGGATAGCTTCTCAAACGTTACCGAACGGCTACGGGTACGAGTGGTCAGGACTTTCCTACCAGGAAATGAAAAGTGGCGGACAAGCCCCGATCCTATTGGGATTGGCACTGCTTTTTGGCTATCTGTTCCTTGTGGCGCAATACGAAAGCTGGACCATTCCTCTTCCGGTTATCATTTCGATTTCGGTGGCGGTACTAGGAGCCTTGTTGGGCTTGATGATCGCAGGATTGAGCCTTAGCATTTATGCCCAGGTCGGATTAATCCTTTTGGTCGCTCTGGCCAGCAAAAATGCCATTCTCATTGTAGAGTTTTCAAAGACTCAGCGTGAAGAGGGGATGTCGGTGGAACAGGCGGCTGTTGAAGGCGGTAGAATTCGATTCAGGGCTGTTCTGATGACCGCATTTTCCTTTATCTTGGGAGTCTTCCCATTGGTTGTCAGCTCCGGAGCCGGTGCCAACAGCCGTCAAGCAATCGGCACTACCGTGTTTAGCGGTATGCTGGCCGCCACCATGATCGGGATTTTCTTTATTCCCTCACTTTATGCTGCTTTTCAAAAATTTCGGGAAAGAATGCATGCCATCATTCGCAATAAACATTCCTCTTAATCAGTTTTATCCTTATCGTTTATGCCATCCTGGAAAGGATCACTCAAAGGTGGTGGATACACATTGACTTTTTTGTCTTTCAGACATTCAACGGCTGTCCAGTCCCATATGGAATACCAGCCACCGATGGTTTCGCCATTACAATAAATAACTTCATAACCGTAGGGATAAGGACGGGATAAATGCTTATAATGAAAACGTATATTTTCAACATATTTTTTAAGGAGTTCTTGCGAAGGTTCAAAAGCGACCCATAGATCAGATACAAGTTTGTATTTGTTTTTAATTCTCAAAATGGCAGTGGGCAGTCCCTCAGGACCGCTATAATAGTAGTTGTAATCCGGCAAAACAGCGGCGTTTAAAAAAGAGTTGTTAATTTCACTGCTGATGGAAAGTCGTCCGTAATTTCCCCCACAACTTGAAAACATAAACAGGGCGAATAAGAAACATAGGGCTATTCGATAATTGATTTGACTTGCTTTTATTGTATCACCTCCGTGTTTTCAAAGGTTACAGCCAAAACAAGACCACGGGTTGATTTCTCTAAAACATGAGACGGCATTTGCGTATCGGTGAGATCGACAACAATCCGAAGTTTCCCGGGATGAACCCATGTTCTGATTTTTTTCACCTTATTGGCGTTTACCTTATATATTCGTTTAGCTTCATTATTCCAGCTACCCGGCAGGTCAATGACAAGCCGTAGAGGCTCAGGAAGAAAAAATGAACGGTATTTAGACACCGGTTCTTTTGTCTCAATAAACGCCTTAAAGCCATCCTCTAATGGTTTATAATCGATCGTTTTCAGTATTTGTTGTTCTGAATTTATTTTTTCTGTTGGTGAAATCGCAGGTTTTTCAATGCGAGCCACATTTTTTTCAGAATACGCCAGGATTTTTGCAGTTGTATTCGGAGTAACCGGATGATGAGGCTGACCAATATCTTCAGTCTTTTTATTTTCTTCTTGTTTTTCGGCTATCGGTACAGTTTCGGTGTCTAAAGAAGCGTCAGGCTCTTTGATCCAGTCAAATGACGGCATCCAATCAAAATTAATCAATGCAGGATCAAGCGAAGGAGCTTTTTGAATTTCTGATAAGGACTCGTTCGAAATAGTTTTTTTGTGTCCCTGGATGTCGTATGAATTTTTTGGCATATGATCCGTTTGTTCGGGGGGGATGATATGAGATATTTTTTCTTTTGATTGAATAGTGTCTTTTGGCATGGGATATTGATAAATTGAAGGTTTTGATGGTAGTTGGTTGGCAGCTTTAAATCCTTGGAACAAAAAAATTGAACTGATGAATCCCAAAACAATAATAATTCCAAAAATAACGCTCATTCTAATGAAACCGCCCTGGAAAGATTTTTTAAAGGGACGATATCGGTGATCACATGAAATGTATCGATACGACATTTCCGGAGTCATAAATTTAGAAAATATTCCAAATCTATTTTTATGGCCTCGCCTTACATTATTAATACCACAAATAGGACATTTCATGATATTCTCCGTAAAAAATAAAAAATACTAAAATTTGTTTCATAAAACATTATATATGCATTTTCCAATATATTCAAACATGAAACCATTTTAATTCTTCGCCAAAAAGTGTTTAATTTTTCCTTTTTTATGTCTGGAAAAGGGGAGATTTTGATTTGCAATTTTAATTTCGTCATTTTCCAACCGGTTAATTTCATCGATATTTCGAAGCATAATGGCCCAAAGTCGGGGATGATAATAGCGATGAAGACTGTAGCTGGGAACACTGACAAAGCCGCGGCGTATCTTGTGACCGCCACCGGCGCCGGGGTTAAACCAATGGATACCATTTTCAATGGCCCACTCGATGGGAAAGTAATAACAGGTGTTAAAATGGAGAAAATCAACTGTTTTGAAACTTCCCCAATATCGGCCATAAAGGTGATCTCCCTTTGTCACCAGAAGCGACATGCCAATGGGTTTAGAAGGATTGATTTTTTCATGGACAGCCACTATAAGACATCGATGCCGATATATTTTTGCAATACATTCAAAAAAGGCGGCAGTGAGATACCGGCATCCCCACAATCCAAACTTGTCGTTAGTGCGGGTATAGAGACGATACATGACAGAAAAAAAATCATCAGGAATTTCCTTGTCTTGATAAACACTAAACTGCAGGTTCTGCTTTTTTATCGACATTTTTTCACGGCGGATATTTTTTCGCTGGTTGGCATTAAACATGTTCAGATAGTCGTCAAAGGTTTTAAACCCCAAGTTATGCCATATAAAACTTTGATGAACCCAGCTTAAATAACCAGAATGTTTCAAAATATTACCCCAGCGTGGTTCCACGAAAAGAAAACTGCAACCGGAAAGACGATTCTTGATGCAATAGTTGTCAATTGCCTGAATCATTATCAACGTCAGTTCCTGCTCATTTGCCTCATGGGAAAAAAGAAAGCGATACCCGGCAACAGGCGTGACAGGACTCATGCCCACCATTTTGGGATAATAAGATATGTTCAGGCGGGTAGCGATATCTACCATAGCATCATCGCAAATAAATTCTCCCTCGCTGTGCAGTTTGACATACAGCGGAGCCGCACCAACCAGCCGGTTTCCATCCCAGGCAGTCAGGTGATTCGGAAGCCAGCCGGTACATTCCGAAATACTGCCTGAAACTTCCATACAATATAGCCAGTTCCATTCCAAAAACGGTGTTTCAAGGGTTAAGGCCAGAGAATCCCATGCAGTCTGGTCAATATCGGCGATTCGCGTATACCACTTAATTTGAAATTTTTTGGTGAGTTCTTTTATCATGATGTGTCATGGAAATATTACCCCTTGCTTTTAAAATAGTGTGCCGGACAAAAAGCCGGCACGATAATAACACAATTAGGGGTTTAACTGCTTTTCAATTTTGGCCCAGGTATCGCGTAAGGTAACAATTCGGTTGAAAACCGGTTTATCGGGTAATGAATCTTTTGAATCCATTCGAAAATACCCCTGACGTTCGAACTGATACTGTATTTGTGTATCTGCACTTTTCAGGCACGGCTCCAGTCGGCAGTCGGATAATACTTCCAGCGAGTACGGGTTGATATACGCCTTAAAATCTTTTGCCTCCTTTCTGTCCAATGGATTTGGTACAGTAAACAAACGGTCGTAGAGCCGAACCCCGGCGGCAATCGAGTGCGCTGCAGATACCCAGTGTAAAGTTCCTTTGACTTTGCGACCGTCTTGGGACCAACCGCCCCGTGTTTTGGGGTCATAGGTGCAGCGAAGTTCTATAATATCACCGTTTTCATCTTTAATAATATCCCGGCAGGTAATATAATAGGCGTATCTGAGCCGAACCTCCTGCCCGGGTGCGAGACGGAAAAACTTTTTAGGCGGATCCTCTCTGAAATCATTTCTTTCGATATAAAGTTCTCTTGAAAAAGGCACCATGCGGACACCCATGGATTCGTCTTCCGGATTGTTAACGGCTTCCAACTCTTCAACCTGTCCCTCCGGATAATTTTCAATAATCACTTTCATGGGATTTAGTACCGCCATAACCCTGGGAGCGCGTTTGTTCAAATCTTCCCGGATGGTATGTTCCAGAAGCGCTATGTCTACTATGCTGTCCCGTTTCGCCAGTCCAATACGGTCACAAAAACATCTGATAGATCCAGGCGTGTACCCTCGCCTTCGTAAACCCGAAATGGTAGGCATTCTCGGATCATCCCACCCTTCTACATATCCTTCCTCTACGAGCTGTATCAATCGCCTTTTGCTCAACACAGTAAAATTAAGATTGAGGCGGGCAAACTCAATCTGTTTGGGATGACATTTCGTTTGAAGGGTATCCAAAAACCAGTCATAAAGCGGGCGATTGTTTTCAAATTCCAGGGTACATAACGAATGCGTGATGCCCTCAAGTGCATCGGAAAGACAGTGGGTGAAATCATACATCGGATAGATACACCATTTGTCACCGGTTCGGTGGTGAAAAACATGCTTTATTCTGTAAATGGTGGGATCACGCAAGTTCAGGTTAGGGGAGGCCATATCAATTTTAGCCCGTAAGACATGTTCCCCTTCTTTGAATTTGCCGTCTTTCATTTCTTGAAAAAGTGCCAGATTTTCCTCCACGGACCGGTTTCGATAGGGACTTGGTTGACCCGGTTCGGTGAGAGTGCCCCGATATTGCCTTATTTCATCTGGGGTCAAACTGCATACATAAGCCTTGCCTGTTTTGATCAAC
>JAGYNR010000092.1 GCA_018399715.1 Desulfobacterales bacterium
ATTTCAATATAACCAATACAATATCAGGTTAAACACTACGATTGAAATAGTCAAGGTACATTTGAATTGCTGGCAGCAGTTCTAATTTTGACTCAAACATTTAGTTCTGATGTTGGACGTTAATCGCTATCGGGATCGATATCGAATATGTTGCCTTTGAGGTGTATTCGATTTCGATCCAGACCTCGATCCCGATTCCGATAGCGAATCCATCATTTCATGTGATTGTCATCATTAGAATTGCTGGAATTGCTGTTTCTGATTGACAAGTATCCCCTTTGGTGCTAGGCAATTGTATTAAATTTGAGTTCCTATTGCGGATTAAAAAAGAATTTGCAGGAAGAAGTAATAACCCCCTGCTCCTGGAAAGGCTTGATATTTATAGCGATCCCCAGCAACCGCTGATGGTCTCGGAGAAAATTTATGAGATTTGGGAAACCGGATAAAAATTTCCCCGTCCTTCTGAGTTCGAGTTGGGCGATAACCTATCATATGCCCGCACTTTGCTGCGTAAGCGTCGGATTTTTTTACTGGAAAATCCGTTATCAACAGTGGATACGAAAGCGGAGGCTATCATTTTAAGCAATTTGTCACGTTTGAGAAACGGTGATACTAATCTGATCATCAGCCATCGGCCTTTATCTTTGTCGTTCAGCGAAACTATTTTTGTCCTGGATAGAGAACGCCTTGAATCCCAGGGCACCCATCATGACCTGATCTACAGGAGTGCCTTATATCATCGGCTGGTCTTGACACAGCAACTGGTCGGGAGGATAACGGAAGCATAATGATGAACCTTGATGCAGGCTTTTTTGAAAAAGAACATTCTCATCCATCAAAACATCTGGTACCTGCCTGAAAAACAATGGCGAAAAATCGATCCCGCCCTCACCGCGAAGGTGCGCAAATCCGGTGCAGTTGATGTCAAGCAATATTATTGCATCACAGTAACTAATCGCACCAAACAACTATCTGATCGCTATCCCGGCTTATTTATTTATTCAGGTGGGAAAATATCGGCTGATCACCGATGAGCATTTGCAACGCCTTCCAAAACCGGATTTAAAACAGCTACGCGGCTCAGATGCCTGGGGTTTGATGATAATGGCCTTTTTGTTTTCAGTTGCGGCCGTATCCATACTTGCCGTCTCATATTTCCAAACTGTCTGTCTGGAACAAGCCGGTCAGAAAATGATGAGGGATATGCGTCTGTTTCTTTATCATCATATCCTTAGCCGATCGCTTTTTTTCTTCAGCAGAAATCCGGCAGGCAAACTGGTCACACGTCTTAACCACGATGTACAGAATATGGCTGAATTGTTTAGAAATATGCTGATCGGGCTGTTTAAGGACTTTTTATTGTTTTTAGACATTGCTGCGGTTATGTTTGCTCTGAATGCCGTATTGGCCTTTGTTTGCATGTTGATCGTTCCGCTTATGGCCCTGATTACTTATTTCTTTGCCCGTTTTTCAAGGGAGATATTCCGCCGGCTCAAAGGATATACGGGGAAGCTGAACACGTTACCCAAAGGCCAGATCCTTGCGGTAGTCGGCCCCAGCGTCAGCGGAAAAAACGCAGTAGGGCCAGTTTGTTTAATGTGATTGGCTAGTCGGCCCCAGCGGCAGCGGAAAAAACACGCTGGTTAATCTGCTGCTGCGTCTTAAAGAGATGAAGGCTTACAAATGACTTGTTGTGCCGCCTTTGTATAAACTTCGGGATACATAATTTCCCCGATTTTACAAATGCCTTCCAGCAACCGCAGGGGGGACGGGATACGATCTGTTCTTCCACCGTATAAATTTGACCTTCACGAATAGCTTTGATCACTTCGTATCCGGGTTCACTGGCAATATCTTTGATACCAACATGGTTCATGGGACCTTTTTGCGCCAGGTATACGTCGATTTTCGGGCCTATTTCCATAATTTGCTCCTTACCAAGGGCCGCAATATTAGTGCCTCGCACCGGTGCACATTTTCGGCAACCTATCGCAAAAAGAGGCATGGTCCCCGGAGAAAAGGTTTTAAATCGGTCATGGATTGCCTCAAAATAAACATATTTTTTTTCAGAAATTTGCTTTACAATTTGATGCGCCTGCCATATGCCATTGTCGAATTTTAAAATCATTTATTCTGCCGCATCTGCTCAGCCGGTCAGCCTTCCCAGAATTTGCCAGTAGGTTTTTATTTCTTTTACATTGCCCGGCTGAAGCGATGCCACGCAAATGCCGAATTCTTCCAGTCATTGCATTAGCGGCGCATACCCCCGGTCGAGCATGGGACGTACCAGCACAAGGTCGGGACAAACAGCCAAATATTTTTCGGGACCGTCATGGCTGGAAAATTTTGCTTTTTTGAGTGCCTGCTTCGGAAAATCATCGTTTCGGGAGACACTAATAATCTCTTCTGCAAGCCCCAGAGCGAAAAGGTTTTCCGTGTGCGCACCGTAAGGGGAGATAATACGTGAAAACGGCTTTGCCATATGGATTTTCCGCCCCGCACAATCGCGTACCTCATTTTTTCCGACAAGCGCCATTTCCCCGGTTTCAGTCCATGCCGACGGGGCAGCTAAAATAACCATGAAACCAAATATAGAAAAAAATTAAATACTTAACTGGCAAAAGTCACCTGAGAAATGTTTTATTTAAAATTTAGCTTCTACCAGAGGGCTGGTCATGATCAAACCAACCCTCTGTTTTTCCAAAATCAATATTTTTAAACTCATGAAAATTTTACTTAAAGTGACTCAATGGCCCTCTGATATGATCCACCCAGATATCGGCAAAACTGTCATATTCCGCGGTTCCTTTGAGGATAGGAACACATTGAATTCCGGCTTTGGTAAGAATTGATTTCCAGGAATCTTCTTCATTTCCGGCCATATCATTTTTCGCATGATCACCGGCTACGGACATGAAGGGCATCAAAAATACCTTTTTTATTTTTTTCTTGAGCAACGTTTCTTTGATAAAATCAATTCCGGGATAGCCTTCCACCGTACCCACAAAAACGTTGGGATCCCGGAGCTGCAGTTGAAACATTAGTGCCGCATAGAAGACATTCGACGGATGATGTGTTCCGTGGCCCATCAGCACTACAGCGTCTTTTTCTCTACGCTCTTTTGGAATTGTTTCTATAATAGCAGCAACGATTCTTTCCATGTCTTTTTGGGTTGACATGGCGGGATACCCCAATATGATTCGCTGAAACCCTTTCAGCAGTTTAAAAGCACCTACAGTTCGACGCAAATCATGGTATTCCGCTCCGCAAATGGTATGCAAGGATTGAACGGCAACATGCGTAAATTTTTCGTCCAGCATTTTGGAAAGCGCCACTTCCGGCGAATCCAGATTTTTTCCCTGCTTAGCCAGTTTGTCCCGGATGATGGATGAGGTATAAGCCCAACGAACAGGTATGTCTGGGTATGCGGCTTTTACTTTTTTATCGATATTTTCAAATGAGACTTGTGCTGATGCTTCGCTTGATCCAAAAGCCACCAGCAAAATACCCATTTTTTTTGCCGGCTGGTTTCCGTGATTTCCTGAAGCCAGACAATTCATGGAAATCAGGCAAAAATAGACAAAAACCACCATACTCATTAATCTTTTAGATTTCATTTGTTTCTCCTTATCTGTTTTTTTGCAATTTTAGAGATAACCGAGCCGGTTCCCAAAAAAAAATCCCCGGACCGAACAACGATCCGGGGATTTCCCTTTTTATCCTCAAAATCAAAAGACATACTTTTTGTCCACGAAACATGATGCCTTTACAGTTCAGGCAGGTCTTCTGACTTTCCTCCCCTTTCAGCAGCCTTCCCATTTCAGATGTTGAAACAGTGGCTTACACGGCTGAAAAGGTTCCCTTTTTTTAAATTCATAAGTTTAAAAAGGGAAGGATCACAGCGGCGGGACCGTCCCTGATTTTAACAGGGTTCCCTATTAAGCTCTAAATGAGCACCTGAACTTTTTTTATAAGATTTATTTGAATAAACACGGTTCGTCAACAATAAAATATCATTCAAATTATTTCTTGACATTTTGATTTTCTTATTTTACAGACAGTAGCAAGTTCAGGTGCTTGTAACAGAGCCTAACAGGGAACCCTGTGTGAATCAGAGACCGGCCCGCGGCTGTAAGCGGGGACGAAAGCTGCAATATGTCACTGTTTTCAATAATGGGAAGACGCAGCCAGTAGGATGATCCGCAAGTCAGAAGACCTGCCTGAAAACATAAAGGTCCGATTACGTTGGCGACGTCGTGCCTGTGACAAATCTGTGGATAAAAAAGGGACATCCCGGATCGAATTATCGATCCGGGATTTTTTTTTGTGCATAAACCAAAGAATATTTTATATGTTGAAATTAATCGTTAATGCAGGCCGGCCTGTCATGAAAACATTTTTTTTATGTATCGTTTCAATATTCGCTGGTCTTTTGGCCTTCACAGACGCTCTTGCCGCCGACATGCCGCCGGTATGTTACTGGCAGTTAATCAACGAAGAGCGCTATGTCTTTGTTCGTGCGGATATGGAAAAATACGACTGGCGAAAAATCCGTGAACTGAGACATTTGTACAGAACGGCTTTCCAGGAGACAAAATACCTCGAACTAAAATTTTTGAGAGCATCAAATAAAAATGAAATCCACCCATCAATAAAACCAAATTTTCTCGACTCCACTGTTATAATTATGCGGGATCCCAATGGCGCCATTTCCAACCTGCCGGGGTTGTCAAATGAAAAACATCATGTAGAAATTCCAAAAGATAAAAATTTGATCGGGAGATATCTGCTGGGTGCTCATCTTCCTCTGGGAAATTGCGATGTAGATGGTGACACAATCTATGAAAGTGTACATCTTTACGCCAAACACCTGGTCGTTCATCGAAAAAATGGCGGGACGTTGGGCCGTGCATCGGTGGTTTTTTTTGATGATGCCCGGCAGATGCCCCTTGAAATCGGACCGGCGATTAATACGGCCAAATCCAGGTTCGGCGGTGGCACTCAGCAGCCTCATCGCGCTTATGAAATGCAGGTAAAATATCTCAAAAAACCCCTGCCCGGCGTTGAGGTGATGGTCATCAATATGGCCAGCCAATGGGAAAAGCGGTTTGTGACCGACGATAGGGGTAAATTTGAAATTATTCCTCCTGACCACAGAAGCGGCAAACAGGACTGGCAGAAATATTTGTATGTAGCTACCCACCATGATCGGAAAAACCACATCTATTATGTGGCCACTTTTCCAACTATTGTTTATAAAAACCAGCCGGAATGGCTTTCCAAAACCCTTGGATTTACCTATTGGGCGATTATCAGCAGTTTTGTGATTACACTAATGATACTGGGTTTTATCAGCCGGAAAAAACGGCAGGAAAGGCAGATGTTAACCGTTTTTGAAAATTATAAAACACAAAGGGGCCGGCCATGAATCTTTCAAGGCTTCGCTGGACCGTGTCATCAGTTGCTTTTGCGGTTTTGCTGTTTGGCGCTTATCTGGGTTTATATTTCGGAGATTTTTTACCGACATTTTCCTGCCGTTATGCAGACACCCGGTCGGGTACCTGTTTTATGATGACCATTCAGCGAACCATTCAAATGCTGCTCGGGACCATCGGCGGGTTTGCACGGAAAGATATGATGATTTTTTTAAAGCAACTGCTGTATTTTTCTTTGCTGGTGATGCTTATCGGGCGCGCATGGTGCGGATGGATATGTCCGCTGGGATTTTTTCAGGATGTACTCTATTGGATCGGGAGGAAGCTTAGGATTGGCTATGTTCGTTTTTCAAAAACAATTCGAAACCGGCTGGTCTGGATTAAATGGGGTTTTATGTTTGTGGCCCTGCTGATTCCATTATGGGTGGCTTTTCCGGTTTTTTTCCCGCATGTTGCCCTGAACTTAAGAATGCCTTTCTGTCAATTGTGCCCCGGAAAATATATTCTCCCCCTATTGGTAGGCAATCCGGACCGGATAGCGGTGAATTATGAAAGTACCACTCATCTGGTCATGTCCCTTCTGGGATTGAGCTTTTCCGTACTTGTCGTCCTCGGTGCCGTTATTAAAAATCGTTTCTGGTGCCGGTTCTGCCCTCTCGGATTAATTTTGTCATGGTTCCGGAAAATCAGTTTTTTTAAACTGATGAAAGATGATGAAAAGTGCACGCGATGCGAAATCTGCTACAACATTTGTCCTATGGATATCCATGAGGTTTTTGAATCACGGGGCAGAAAAGATGTCACTTTCCCGGAATGCCATTTATGTTTGAAATGTATCCAAAATTGCCCTGAAACGGACGCCTTAAAGGCTGTTTATCTTGGAATGCCCATTTATCGCTCTTCATCGAAAAGATTTTTTAAAAACAGCGGCACTTCAACAGCCGGTGATTTCAGGGCTCTGAAAAAAATCGGTATCGGGCATGAACATTAACTGTTTGCCGAATCCGAAATGGCTATAATCAACAAGCGGTAACGAAACGTTGAGACAAATATGAATCAAACAAACATAGCAGATAAACAGAAAAACCGGTTTTTAAAAAGTATTGCGCGGCGGACGACCATAGAACTTGAAAAATTACGGCAAATTCCGGAGTCTCCACCCGCACTGAATTATTTCTATGATGCAATGGAGTCCGTTTTTGTCCGAAATGAACCGGAACGGTTTTTAAATCCGGATTCAACAAAAAAGAAAATGATCGGGGTGTACTGCATGATGGTTCCGGAAGAACTGATTGATGCAGCCGGCGCTGTTTCCGTTCGGCTTTGTGCGGGATGTTTCGAATCTTCTCAGATCGGCGAAGACCGGATTCCCAAGGATGTCTGTCCGTTGGTCAAATCGGCCATGGGGTTTACCATTCAAAAGGGGTTGGCCGCCGTTGATCTCTGTGATGTGGTAATCATTCCGACAACCTGCGATGCCAAACGCAAACTCGGAGAGGAACTGTCGGCATTTAAAAATGTATGGATGATCGAGGTTCCTCATATCAAAGATGCCGAGTTTTCCCGTCGGATTTGGATAGATCAGTTATACGGACTTAAATCAAAAATTGAAAAATATGCAGGAAATGGTCGCGCCAAAACAAAAACATCCTCCCGATACCTTGGTGCAGCCATCAAAAAGACAGCAGTTGCCCAATGGGAGCTGCGGCAACTGCTGTCTATCCGGCAATCCAAATCTCCGGTGATCTGGGGGCGTCAGGCTGTGGTGGTAGAAAATGCTTATGCTTATACACGTACCGAAGACTGGGCCGAGAATCTGGCACAATTAAATATCCAGCTTGCGGAAAAAGTAAAGAATAACAATGCTGTCTGCTCTGAGAATTGTCCCCGGATTTTCATCGCCGGAAGTCCGGTCATTTTTCCCAACACCAAAATTCAATCGCTGGTGGAGGAGATGGGAGGTATCTTGGTGGCCGATGAATCCTGCGCCGGAGACCGTTACCTGTATGACCCGATAGGCAATCCGGAAAACAGCCTGGCCGGCCAAATGACCGGTATTGCCTCCCGATATCTGGCTCCCTGCATATGTCCGGCATTTACTCCCAATGATGACCGGTTGTTTATGATAAAACGGATGGTTGCCGACTTCGCCGCAGATGGGGTCCTTTACCATGTTCTTAAAGGGTGTGTTATTTATGATTTCGAGTTGCACCGGGTTGAAAAGATTCTGAACCGGGCGAAGATACCGGTGCTGCGGATCGAAACGGATTACAACCCTGAGGATGTGGAGCAGCTTAGAACCCGAATTGAAGCATTTATAGAAATGCTGAAATCCCAAAAAAAGAAAAAAAGATCGGATTCGTTATGTCAACCTATTTCGTAGGAATCGATGCCGGTTCCACATATGTCAAGATAGCGGTTCTAAATGAAAACCAACAGCTTGTTGCCTGCGATCACAAGCCGACCGGCATTGATGCTGAGGAGGCATCACAGGCCATGCTGAAGACGATCACTAACGGCAACGGTGTAAAGCCGGATCAAATAAAAAGCGTTATCGCAACCGGCTACAGCAGACGTGCTATTGAAATGGCCGATGATACGGTGACGGAAATCAAGGCTCATTCTGTAGGCGCTTCCTGGTCGGCGCCCTCCGGTGTTGATATTCGAACTGTTATCGATATCGGGGGGCAGGACAGCAAAGTTATTGTTTTGGATGAACAAGGTGAGATCGCCAATTTTGCCATGAACGATAAATGTGCTGCAGGAACCGGCCGATTCCTCGAATCTATGGCACGGGTAATGGAGATTGAAATCAATGATTTGGGTCCCATGTCGCTTGCATCTGAAATGCCGCTGACCATTAACAGTACCTGTGTTGTATTTGCCGAGTCGGAAGTGATTTCGCTGATGGCCAGAAAAAAAAATCGCGAAGATATCGTGTCAGGCATACATCTATCCCTTGCCAATCGGGTTGCGGGAATGGCGCGCAGAGCAGGTGCTGTGCCGGAAATTCTTCTGACCGGCGGTGGCGGCCTGAATAAGGGAATCGCCCAAGCGCTTGAAGAGACCCTTTTGGTGGATATTTACCTGCCGGACTACCCGCAATTTAACGGAGCCATCGGAGCGGCGCTGATTGCACAATATGGAGACTGATATCTGCCAAACCGAGGGTGTAAATCAAGGCTGTTGGAACGGGGTGCCACGAGCGAAGGCGTTAGCCTTGCCCGTGAATGACGATAAAGTACCGGGATCCGCACGGGCAAGCTTCGCTTCGCCCGTGGCACCCGACAAAAAAAGGTGAGTCGGTCTGAAAACTTTTTCACCAACAAGGTTGATTTACACCCCAGGCACTTCCACTAGAGGACCGATAACCGCGGCAAAGGCTTCCCCGGAATTGATCCCGAATACAGCTACTGCCCGGCAATGGCCAATTCAAA
>JAGYNR010000093.1 GCA_018399715.1 Desulfobacterales bacterium
AGTAATTATATAGATCCGGCTAATATTCAAATTTGAATATTGACCGACATAATAAGAATTCAAAATATTACATATAGTAATCTTAAACAAAATTTTTAAACTATAAATTTTATTCTTGCAAGATGTATCGGATAGCATAGGGAAAGCCAACCAGACAGTTTCAATCAATCGGCCGAATTTGTAATTTGTAACGAACTTAGGCAGGAGTTGACAGATGGACTTCCGTAAAACAATTTAAAAAATGATAAATTTTTAACACTCGGGAGTTTAAAAGCAACATTCAACTCAATTTCCGGAGGCTTTTATGTCCCATTTTATGTTTGTATGTTTGGACGTAACTTGGACGTAACTCTTAAGGCAAATACATCGGGTTCGATTCCCGATGGGATCACCAAGTTCTTCAGAGTTTTAATATTTTTTCAACTCCAATCTGCAAAAAAAGGTTTAATAATACCTTCAGACTTTTAAAAAACCTTTTTGGGATAAATAATAACCGTTTCCGCTAATTGAATATGTTAAAATAACAAATTGCTTGAGAACATCGTCGAAATTTTGCCCGTTCTCTATTTTTTCACAAAACTTTTCTGATAATTGATAAATATTATCAAAATGTTTTTGGTCTAATTGGATAATCGGGTCTTGGTTTAAAATGTTTTGTCTCAAGGAGTCATGAGTCATTTTCATTATTACATAAGCTACTACAAGATCCTGATTATACTCTATATTATAAATTCTTTGCAACATCCCATAAATAGCTGAAAAATAATAAATAATTTTGATAGGCTTATCGCTCTCTTTCATTGATTTAAGAACAAATTTAATCTCATCAACGATAATTTTTTTGTTTTCGTTGCTTATATTCATATTTTTATCCTTTATGCTGCATCAACATATTTATATTTTTGGCTGGTGCCTGAATTATTTCGCTTATCAGAATTGTCAAAATTTATTATTCCCCCACTTCCGGCTTCCCCCGTATCAATTTCGGCTTTCCCCACACCACTTCCGGTTTCCAACACAGTTTTTCTCCTAATTGGTTCTATTTTTATACTTTTTTGGTCTGTCTTGGTTAATACGTCTAATGTATCCGGATATTTTTGAATAATTCTTAGTAGATTATCCATAGATTTGCTTTGGGTAACAGTACCATTTTCGTATCTTGTAAAACTTTTAATACCGCCCCCTAATATCCTACTAAAATCATTTTGAGTGTATCCTAATTGGTTTCGTATTTTTTTAATTTCTTCGGATGTTAAAAGACCGTCAACTTCTCTATGGAAGTCTCGGATAATCTTTTCGGTTTCTTTAAGAGTTTTTGGATCAACTATAGATTCTCCACAATCTGAACATTCATATACGATGTAGTTTTCAATAGTGCGATAGTTGCCCTTATATGAGAAGGTTTCTTGAATTATTTTTTTTTTCAACAAACCCTCGCCACAAATTGGACATTGGTCATTATTTTTATACATAGTTTCCTCCAATATTTATTTTTCTTTGAAGCTAATTATGACACCTTTTCCATCACACGATTTTTGGAGTTTGATATATAGTGTAATATTGCTGCTATCTCCAGTTATATATACATCCTGCCACAATCCTGGATTTCTATTTGATTCCATTGTCTTGTATATTTCGCTTTTTTTAAGCATTTTTACACGTTTAACCATATCATTATCGCCAGCATATCCTAATGATACGGCCGCTAAGCGGCTACTTCTGGTAATTAATCTTTTATTTGGATCATCAAGAAGGTTTTTTATTTCATCTAAATCGTAATGGGCTTTTCCGTAAACGTCCAATAAAAATCTCCATATCAAAAATATTTTAAATCTGGCACACTTTAAAGTCAAGAGAATAAGTATCATTATGATACTTTTTCTGATAAACTAAATTGAGTATTTTTAGATAAGAAACGTTTGGATCTTTTTATGATGCTATTATTAATGCATTTTTGTTTGCAGTTCCATAGCGGCTTTAATTTTTTGGATATTAAAAAAAATACCAGATAAAAGGCTGGTTTTCCCGATCAAGTTTGCTGTAATTAGTTTTTAAATAACTTTTTTTACTCGTCAACTTTTTGGTAAGGTTTTTTCGATCCGAAATAAATTAGAACTGCTTTTTCGATGGTCATTGAAATTTTTCGACCATACTGTTTTTTTAATCGCCTTACAATCCATCTTGAAGAATTATTTTAATCGTTGTTTTTATAATAGTTCCGATTTTTTTTCTTAAGAAAAACTTTTTATAAATTTAATGGGTTTCGAGAAAATTGGAATATAATAAAGAATAGATACGTAAAATCTGAAATAAATCCATATTCAAGATCGACGATTTTTTTATAAAATGATGTCCGTAAAAAGATATTCATATATTTTTTTGGAAGCATCTGTGGAAGTATCACGTGTTGATTTTAATGAGTTTAATTCGTGTAATGTAATGCGGAAACGCTGATAAAGCCGTATATGTGGAAGGTGGAACCGCTCTCTCACGCCGGAAACTCGGGTTCGATTCCCGATGGGATCATTCCTAAATATTGATTGAATGACGGTTTGATCATAGCCGTTGTGATGGCGATCCACCTGTAACACAGTATGTTTTTTAAACAGGAAGCTTTGAGGCTTTCCGAATTTCCTGGCGCATCTCTTCTCGCATGCCATGGCCTGATGATTTCAGCAGGCATCCACATTCTCGCCAAAACGATTACTAACGATAAAATACCTACTTCTTTATAAACAAATACATTCCATCTCCTATTTTAAGTGCCATCGGTTCTCATTATTCTTCAAATAACGGCCACAAATCACGTTTTAAAAAATACTGACAGACATACTATCGCTGCAAGAAAACATTTCATGAAACGCAGTTTATGATCCTTCACAGTATAAAATTATATTATCCTTCAATGATGCATTGAAGATTTAAAGAACCAATAAATGAAAATTTTGAAGCGATAATGTTTATATTCATAAAACCATCTTTGTGTTTCAGATCAACCCCTCTATGTCAGAAATTTCAGAACATCTAAACCATTTATCATATTCGCCGTTTCTCTGCCGTCACCTCTTTTTTCCACCGGTGACTGGAATATGCATCGACCATTACGGCCTTCAAAGGCGAATATAAAGGCTGACAATTGCAGGTTCCAGATTCAATCCGGAAGTATCAATGGGATCTCTGGGTACAGCAATTTCTGTGCGGTTTTCCCTGACAACTGACATATCTGCATACCGCCGGACAAAATCAGATACTAATACTACGGCGTTGCCGATCCATGATGCAGGTGGTTTTTCAGACAAAAAATAAAAACTATTAAATCCTTTGCCACTTTAATGTAGAATATAAATAGTGATTAAACGAAAATCAGGACAAATGAAACGTTGAATTAGTTCAATTTGAAGGAGAATATATGGAATTAATTTAAATACAGATTGGAATGCTTACTTGTTTTATTGAATACCTGGTGGGATAAGAATATGAAATTATACTTTGCATACGGTTCAAACCTGTGGATAAAACAAATGAATAACAGGTGCACCTGTCACCGATTTTTTGGAAATGGTATTTTAACGGGTTATCGATGGATTATTTCTTCCCGGGGTTATGCCAACATCATCAGATCACCTTCAGACTGGGTTTGTGGTGTTGTCTATGAGATATCTGAATCGGATGAAAATAGTCTAGATATTTTTGAAGGGGTCGGAAACGGTTTGTATCGAAAAGAATTATTAAACGTGGAAGTTGATGGTTTTCCAAAAAATTGTTTAACCTACATTGATCCTATTAAAAAGGAAGGATTGCCCAAGGCCGAATATATCAAGCGGATAAATTTGGGAATTCAGGACGCAAAACTTTCTTCAGATTATGTAAAAAATTATATTCGCAAGTTTATACCCGCATGATCTGTCCATGAAAAAAATGAACCAGATTGAATATAAAAGCAGCATTACAACAGGTTCTCTGCTTGTTCGGGAAAGCCGGATCATTGCCCGTTTGTTACTGGATAATGCCGACAAAACAGCATGGCATCAAGCGATCACAATTGGCAACGATATCCTAAACGGCTGTGGCAACGCAATTATTACGAACATATTATCCGTTCTTGTTTCAGGCGGGCAGACAACCGTTGCCAATCTCTTTTACAATATGAGCACCCAAAAAGTCGGTTTAGTGGGCCTGTGGGATGTGGTCGCATTTGATGAAGTCGCCGGTATCAAATTCAAAGACAAAGATGGTGTTCAGATCATGAAGGATTACATGGCTTCCGGCTCTTTTTCCAGAGGCCGGGACATGATTAACGCGAATTCAGCAATGGTCTTTGTGGGTAACATCAACCAAAGTGTTGATATTTTGGTCAAGACCGCCCATCTTTTTGCCCCTTTCCCTGAAGAAATGATCGATTCAGCTTTCTTTGACCGTATGCACTGCTACATCCCCGGATGGGAAATTCCCAAAATGAGGCCAGAATTTCTGACCAGCCAATACGGCCTGATCGTGGATTTTTTGGCTGAGTTCCTTCGGGAGATGCGAAAAAGAAGCTTTTCTGATGCCATTGATCAATATTTCAAGATGGGCAACAACTTAAATCAACGGGATGTTATTGCCGTAAAAAAAACAGTCTCCGGCTTATTAAAACTGCTCTATCCTCGTGGGGATTTTGATAAGGATGCCGTTGAACATTGCCTCACCTATGCAATTGAATCCCGAAGGCGGGTTAAGGAACAGTTGAAAAAAATCGGCGGCATGGAATTTTATGATGTCCATTTCAGTTACATTGACAATGAGTCCCTTGAGGAAAAATTTGTGGGTGTTCCGGAGCATGGCGGAGGAGCTTTGATACCTGAAGGCCCCATGAATCCAGGGACAATGCATACCGTTGTTTTAGGGACAACTGAACATTTAGGGCTGTATCGCCTGATGGGTAAACCGATCTAAAGCCAGATGGTATGTCTGGGTGATATGAGTTTGGGTGGTAATATTATCCCGACAACCAACCTGGCTGAAACGTTGCAGGTTGCATTTAATTCCGGAGCTAAAAGAATATTGATACCGACCAGTAGCGTTGGCGATATTCCAACTATTCCAGGGGAATTATTTGCTAAATTTCAGACCAGTTTTTATTCTGATCCTGTGGATGCGGCGTTTAAAGCATTGGAGGTGGAATAAAGAAGCAGAAAATTCTGCTCCTGAAAACAGAGTTATTTCAGGTGGCTTCATGGTTGTAACCAACGGAAGGAGCGGGATGGTGTGGTGAGATTGATCTGTTCTTGACTCGGCAAAA
The DNA here is from genome assembly GCA_018399715.1 of Desulfobacterales bacterium. Classification (GTDB taxonomy): domain Bacteria; phylum Desulfobacterota; class Desulfobacteria; order Desulfobacterales; family SKZT01; genus M55B149. Next base: position 5,282 of record JAGYNR010000093.1, read on the forward strand.
AATTCAACGTAAATGTTTTTAAAGATTCCAAAAAGGGAGATAAAAGACATGCCAGTCGTTTACAAAAACAGGAAAAATAAAACCTATTATCTGCATCAGGGGAAAACCAAAACCGGCAAGTCCAAATATTATTTTTCCATGAAGAAGGAGGGGCATCTGGTCAACAAAATTCCGGAGGGATATGAGATTTACGAACACCCGGCTAACGCTCAGGTTTTCCTTCGGAAAAAGCAACCACAGCTTATAACTGACCTGGAGAAACATGTAGTAAACAAACACTTGAAGAATTTGAAGATCAAAAGACCTTATCTGATGGATGTTAGGGGTAACATCATCACCATCTTTGAATCAAGCCATGATCCTGATGAACTCAAGGCGTCCTTCGGTGGAATTTTCGATATTTTTTCCAGAAGCCCTTCGGAAACGGAATCCCTCTTTCAGGCAATAACTACCGAAGCAGCTCATTATACTCCGGTTTTAAGATTTAAACTTGTTAGCGAAAAGGATCGTGCCTTCAGAGCTGAAAGATATTGCTGTCTGGGATCAATTGATCACTGGATTTATCTTGATGGACCTGAACATTTGGGAAAAGAGTCATTTTTTGATTTGATTTAAACAACGGCGGTGGCAAAGATGATGACTGACATTGGTTTTCGATTAATGGAATCAGTAATCGGCATAAAAATCCGGATAATCTCAAACGATTATCAAGAGATTCCGACCGGTGAAGAGCCAAACAACACGGCCCATGAAATCGTGTTTTGCGTTGAGGAAGAAGACCCCGATATATTCGCCTTCGGCATCTTGTTTTCCCTGTCTTTGATGTCCTTTGTATACTCAGCTCCAAGAGGTATTTCTGAAATTCATTTTGATGCCGGGGAAGATTGGAATCTGGAATATTTCCTGAATGGGCTGGAGTATAAAAATAATAACCTCTGCTTTTCGGCCGACTATGTATCCGGACGTTGCATGAAAACGTATATCACCTTTCAATCAGGCGGCAGAGTAACGCTTAGGACTCATAACAGGAGCAGAGGAGCCGACCGGTGGTTACTGCATCTGCAGGGTAAAAAACATATACAGCCGGTTTAGAACTGATCCTGAAGCATTTTCTCTGAAGTCTTGACACACAGGGCCTTTATTCTATCGCAAAATGTTTACCCCTTCTAATATATAGTGCCCGAACGAAAACTATGATTTTTCGTTAAGATCAAGGAAAACGAAAATTTTAGCCACAGACATACATTGAGTATATCGAGGATTAAAATTTGAGTCTGACGCATAATATATTTCCCCTTCCTGCAGACGATTCTTTTCTGATTTGAATTAATTTGAACGCAAATAAGCGGAAATACATCGAAATAAAATGAAACGATATCACCAATTCGTTGTGAGATACTTAAATTCAATTACTTGTCTTACTCTATCGTTTTTTGTCCTGAAAAAAAGGAAAAACCACAGGATTTTGCATTTCGGTCGCCTGGATATGAACAAAGCAGCATCTTATTGAGACATTTTTCATGAAACAAGTCCTGATAATAGAAGATGATGAAATGATAATCTCTTTAATCAGAGTCGTATTGGAAAAAGATAATATTCTGGTTGAATTTGCAAGTGATGGCGATGAAGGGATCAAAAAGTTTAATGACAAAAATTTCGACCTGGTTGTCACTGATTTAAGTATGCCAAAATGTAGCGGCGATGAAGTATGCAAGCTTATAAAAATTCAGATCGTCCTCATACACCTGTGATTTGTATCACCGGCACACCCTGGGAATCACCAGAAAAGCTCTTTGATTTGATCATTCAAAAACCCTTTTTTATTAAAACATTACTGGATCAAGTTCAGCATCTTTGTCAGAAAGAAGCTTAACAAAATAATCCCCGCAATTTAAAATAAAACAGACAATCAACTAATTATTTCTCTTTGATCAGATTTTTTGTTCGAAGTAATTTTTCAACATGATCTCCATTCTCAACGGTGAAACCGATATCGAACCATTGGTTTTTCAAATAAGCAATGAAGATTATATCGCGTTTGGGACGGCTATAATCTTTTGGAAACCATATTTTAAAGTTTCCGGTTCCATGAATCCGGTATTTACCATTCAAAATGGTTGCTTTCTCAACAGAAACACCCTCTATATCATTGATTTTTACAGTTTTCTTCTTTCCGGTGAGAAAGTAGTAGTTGTAAAAAATGATTTCCTCATCTGTTATTGTTACAAGTCTATCTGTATATTTTATCTCTGAGGTCATATCTTTTTTCACCGACAAGACTTTTGAATTTCGATTGCATTATTTTTATTTTTCATAAATCGGAATCCTTTGCATTGTCAATGGGAACATAAAGCAGAAATGATGCTGCCTCTTTACATTCTTAATTTGCATGGAATTTCATTTCACAGTTTACAGCAAATATGAAAATAATAGCCCGTAATCCCCTCCAGTATAGGCTATCACCTGTTTTTTCTCTGTATTCTCTTCTTTTAAAGACCGCGGATGTATACAGTCACATACGGTTAAAGCGTTATGAATATGTTGGGTCGACAGTCAAATAGGGAAGAACAGATTGGGGTGAGCAATGATGTTTCGACATTTAGAAAAGCATTTATTTGACAGCATCTTACCTCCCAAGGCAATTGTTTATGTTTTGTCCGAAAAACAAGTCGAAAGGTGAAAAAGGAGGATAGAATTAAAAAGTTTTTAGTGATGATTTTAATTCTTTTCGGTGCAATGATCCTTGTAGGAAACAATGCCTTGGCCCAAGGCCCTCATAGCTACATGCGTGGAGAAAAATATTTTGATGCAAATGATACCAATGAAGACGGGAAAATTAGTCTTGATGAGCACCAGGAAAAAAGTGAAAAGTGTTTTAAAAAGATGGATGCTGATGGAGATGGAAATCTGATCAAAGAAGAATTCTGCCAAGGTTGGAGAAAAAGCCAGGAATACGTTGAAGGAATGAAAAAAAAGGAAAAGAAGCTGCTGAGAAAATGAAAGAAAAAGGGGAAAAGACTGTTAAGGAGATGAAGGAATAAACGAGAAAAAACTTGGCAAATTAAGTAGTGCCTGAACGAAAAATCCTGATTTTCGTTCGGGCACTATTTATAAGTTGCATGCTCTCCGTTTCTGGATAAGACTATACACATCCCGATCGGGGTTACAGGCTTTCTTTTTTCAGAGAACAGCGGCAGGAAAAGTCTGGTTGAAACATTCGTTATGTGAGGTTCTTATGCGTCCAGATCCAAAATAGTTCTTCCCTTTGATTTCCCGTCAAGCATTAGATCAATATTCTTGCTTAATTCATTCAAAGATATCTCTGTGTAAAGTCCCATCAAATTTTCGGGTTTCCATTCGTTGGCTAGTTTATGCCAAACAACTTCCCTGTAAGCCATTGGATAATTTTGAGAGTCAATACCGATTAACGATACACCTCTCAAAATAAACGGAAATACGGTAAGATTAAGTTTTGGTGAAGCAACATTGCCACAACAGGTTACTACACCCATAGGTTGAATTGA
>JAGYNR010000094.1 GCA_018399715.1 Desulfobacterales bacterium
CGATGCTGTTGATTTCCGGAGACATCGCTTGTCTGGCTGGATCACAAACGACCCGCATTGTAAAAAACGGAAGATGATTCTGATCAGCGGCAAAAGCAGCAGCCGCACTTTCCGTGTCTACTGTCAGGGCACCCAACTGATGAAACAGCAATTGCTTATTTCTCACCGACAAAACTGACTGCGGCATGGTAAGAATGTCTCCGATTCGTGTGGTTAGTTGTCGGGCTTTCAAATTGTTCTGAGCCTGTCGGCAAACAGATGATGATCCCTGCCAGATACGGGAAACCCGATCATTGTAATAGTGCAGCACTCTATCAGCTACCACAAGTGTTCCAGGTTCCAAAGCCGGATCAAGACCTCCGGAAACACCTAAAACCAACAGTCCATCAACTTTTTGAGCCATTAACCAACATGCAGCCGAATAGGCGCGCTGATAACCGATACCGGACTGAACAATATAAAATTCCAATCCGGCGGTTACAGATACCCGGCGGAAAATCTTTCCGTCCTTTAGCTGCCAGCCCCATTGTCCGAATAATTGGTGAGCTTCGGTTGCAAGAGCGATAACCACACCCCATCTTTTTTTCATTTCATTTTTCCGATTGATTCTCTAAGAATTTCACCGCTTGGATTAGCTCTGAAAACCGATAAATGATATAGTCAGGAGTGACACCTTCCATTTTGCTCCTTCCCTGATTTGACAAAAAAAAGACCGTTTTTATCCCCAGCTGCCGGGCGCCAAAAATATCCCTGTACATATCATTTCCGACAAAAATCACATTCTTTGGTTTTAGTCTCATTTTGGTCAGCGCCGCCTTAAAAAGCCGCGGGTCGGGCTTTCTGTAACCATAATCACTGGAAATAATAATAGGATTGAAAAAAGATTGGAGTCTTACCGCTTTCAATTCCGGTACAGCCCATACCCGTTGGCCATCGGAGACCGAAGCCAGTTTATACCGCTTGAAAAGGGTTGATACTACAGTTTTAACGTCTGGATACAACTGAAGACGAAAGCGAGAAATACCCCGGTAAATTTGGGCGAGAAAGAGTGCGATTTGGTTTCGTTGTTGAATACTCAAAGAACCAAGCATTGAATATTGACGGATAAATTCATTCCATAGCGTAACTGCGTCGAATTCCGAATACTTTTCCCCCGAAGCTTTTCGCTGGGTATCCATGATGTTGAAATAGGCGTCTTTCACCGCCCACCGGTTCATGTATATGTTTTGGTAAGTCAGAAAATGACTGATGGCCCGATAGATTTCCTCATATCCTTCATCTGTTTGGATATCAATGAGAGTACCGTTAATGTCAAAAATAATCCCCCGAATAATCATCATATATCCGCTTTCAAAATCTGTTTGGCTTCATGAATCAATTGACGGCTATAATTGTCATCGATCCAGGAATTTCGTGCGATCCGAAGCAGCGTAATTCCCATATAAAAAGGCAATCGCCGGGTAATAGACCGAAAGGTAATTTCTTTGTCCGGAAAATAATGCGAGTATTTCCATAAAAAATGTTTAATAAACGGCTCTGATGCCAATGGATTGTGAGTGGCTTTGAAAAAAAAATGTTTCAGTTCACCGCATAGCCTTCCAAGATCAAACACACGATCCGACCATTTCATCCGTTCCAGATCAATCGCCATCACATCTCCTTCGTCGCTGAAAAGAAAATTGGCGGGGGTCGCATCACCATGAACAATGACATTTCGATCTTCCCACATACAGCTTCGACTTCGCCAGTGATCCCGCAATGACCAGAAATCTTCAGAATGTTTTCTTCCTATCCTTTGTTTTTTCGTCAGGGATGTCAACAGTTGTCCCATATAGTGATAATGATCATCGAAATACACCGTGTAATCTCCTGCTGTTCGATTGTGTAATGTTGCCAGAAAATATGCCAGCGCGGATAATGTTTTGAATAATCGCTTGCGATGAGAATAAAAAACGGCGTTATTGATGATTTGGCTGAGCGGTTCGCCCGAAAGGTATTCAAGCACCAGGATATTGTCAATAAACGGGTTAAATCCATAGGGTTTCACAACATAGTGGGGAGATGTGGAAAACCCAATACTTCTAAGAAACAACAGATTTTCAAATTCAGTTTTTCCTTTTATTCCGGCCCGGTTGATATCGGAAGATTTAAAAAATTTTCCGATCCATCGAATTCTCTGATGTTTTTCCATGTACAGGTATATCTCTGGAAAGTCAACAAATCGAAAAACTTGATAACAAGCATCAGATAAATAGAATCCGAGCTGAGGAACGATTTGATCCCGCAAATATTTGTAAAGTGGATCGGTATCCGAAAGATATCCGAGATAGCTTAAGTTCAATTTTTCTCCGTTTTTGTAGTCGTATTTTTACGGCATTTTTTATACTGCCAAATGGCATAATTTGCGCATTTTATGACCTCACCCCCAACCCCTCTCCTACAAGGCGAGGGGAGCAAAGAAGGAATTGGCGAAAGCGCAGTTTGTACCGATGTTGATTATACCCGGAAACAGATGTTGAAATATTTCGACAGGCCACTGTCATCACGCTTTTTTTAAACGTTTGGATCTTGTATCAATTGAATTTAGTTTGTATTATAAGTTATTGGATTTTTCAAGTTGAACCGAAGCAAGACAACAACTTCTAATTGTTGGGCTTTACAATGCTCTTCATCATTTCCCCGTGGAAACAGATTAAAGCAGGTATCCGATTGAACAAGATCAAAATTAGAATTGACGGAAGAAAAATTTTTAGGAAATATTAATATGAATCAAAAAAACCTTTTTTTTGCAGTCATTATTGCGCTTGTATTCGGAGTTACCGGATGTACACCAGCCATTTCCAAGGCGTTTCGCTCAACGGTTTCCGAAGGTCTCACCTTTCAGATGGTAAAAGCAGATCCGGTCGACTATATAGGAAAAACAGTTGTTTGGGGAGGTGTGATTATTGAAACCACCAACGTCAAAGAAGGCACTAAAATCGAAGTGTTGCAGAAACCCCTCGATTTTGAACTCAGACCCAAAAGCGGCGATGTCACCTATGGACGGTTTTTGGCATTCTACGAGGGGTACCTGGATTCTGCCATATATGCGAATGGCAGAGAAATAACAATCGGGGGTACCATTTCAGGTCAGGAAATCGCCTTGATAGATGAGATCCAATACACCTACCCGCTGATATCCATTGCAGAAATTCATCTCTGGCAGGAAATAAACAACCGGAACGAATCCTTTTACTATCCGTATAATTGGTACAGGTGGCATCATCCATATTGATTTTATTAATTTTATCGGTCATTTATTCGTTAAGGGATATAAGGTAAAAAATGTTTCCGAAATGAGTATTTTATGATAAATGATGAGGACACTATAGCAACTCTTGGTATTTTGTGAGATTTTTTCGGGGCAAAGATACTGCACTAACGAAAAAAAAGGAGATTATAATGATGTATCAAAATCGTGTTTTTAAATCTACTTTTTGGGGTTGGGTGTTATTTTTTGCGATCACCATTGTAGGGTTATTCGGATCCTCAACTTACGCCATCGATGAAAGATATTACTATTATTCTGATGGGCAAAAAATTGAATTGAACCTTTCAACCAGCCAAATTGCACTTCGGTTTAAAGAGGGTCAATGGAAACACTTCACGGAAAATACGCCGGCTATCCTCAACGAAGCAACAAGTAAATATTTAGAAACGAGTCAGATTTACATTTTTAATTATTCAAAACCAGTTAAAAAAAATGACGTCCAATCTTTCATACAATCTTTAAACGCAGACCCGTCCGTTGAGTTTGTAGCGCTGACCTTTTCACAAGGTTCCACAGATATGATTGTTACCGATGAATTTATAGCACAATTTGCATCTTCACTGAATAATGTAAATATTAATGCTTTGGTCGGTCGTTTTCAACTTGAAATAAAAGCACCCATTGAAGGGCTCAGCAATACTTACATCATTAAATGTTTTGGTGAAAATGCACTGGAAATGGCCAATTTGTTTCATCAAATGGATGAGGTAACCTATGCACACCCAAACTTTTTGAGAATCCGACAGACCCCGGAAATTTTGGATCCGAATCAATCCTATATTTGGGGACCGGATGGCCGGCGATATTATGGAGAAATGGAAGCATTGAAAGGAACCAATGCTTACCGACGCGTTGGACCGGCAAAAGCGGTGTTATCAATAGACCAAAATGGCGCGGCAGGTCCATGCTCAGATGTCACTAAAAATACCATCAAGGAGGAAACATTTGAAGGTTCCTTCCCGAATGCCTGGAGCTTGTACGGAGATCCGACATGGGGAGAAACCTCATATAGAGCATACACTGATTCCTATTCAGGGTATTGCGTCGGCAGCAGTGTCAGCCCCCCGGGCCCGTATCCAAACGATGCAAATTCATGGATGGTCTATGGCCCTTTCAGTCTTGTCGGTGCAGAAGATGCCCGGTTAGACCTGCAGGCATGGGTAAACACGGAATCAGGATATGATTATTTTTATATTTTTGCATCAACAGATGGAACCAATTATTATGGATCCGGTTGGAGTGGTGATTGGGCATCCTACATTGGTGGTTGGATGAATATCGCTTTCGATCTGAAAAACGTAAATACGTTGGGGGATTTGAGAGGTGAACCCGAGGTCTGGATCGCAATTCGTTTTGTGAGTGATTCTACTATCTTTTATGAAGGGGTGTATGTAGACAATGTGGTTATTGAAATGATTACAGGCGGGTATACCAACTTAACATCGGATGTTTACGATCATTTACAATGGAGCCTTAATAATACCGGACAATTATGGGGTACCAGCGGAGCGGACATCGAAGCGGTAAATGCATGGAACATTAGCCAGGGCAGCTCCAGTACGGTCATTGCAATTATTGACGAGGGGGTGGATTTGACACATCCGGATCTGGTCGGCAAATTGGTTTCCGGATATGATGCCACCGGATCGGGAAGTGGCGGCGGCCCCTCAGGAGACGATGCTCATGGAACAAATTGCGCGGGTATTGCTGCCGCTGTAACCGAAAATGCAGCCGGCGTTGCGGGCATCGCCCCTCTGGCGAAGATCATGCCGATTCGAATCGCAAAAGATGACGGGTCCGGTTCATGGCTGACCTCCGATGCATGGATTGCAGATGGAATCAATTGGGCGGTTTCCAATGGTGCAGATGTTTTAAGCAATAGCTGGGGAGGAGGAAGCCCGTCAACAGTAATTACCAGTGCCATCCAAAATGCAAAAAATAATGGACGCGGTGGAAAAGGGTGTTTTGTGGCATTTGCTTCGGGAAATGATAATGGCGCAGTCAGCTATCCGGCTACGTTAAGTGAGGTAATGGCCGTTGGTGCACTGAGTCCTTGTGACGAGAGAAAAGCACCTACCAGTTGTGACGGCGAATATTGGTGGGGAGGCAATTATGGAAGTGAACTTGATATTTCAGCCCCGGGTGTTCATATGTATTCTACTGATATCAGTGGATCTTCGGGCTACAGCTCCGGAGACTATTACTATAATTTTAATGGAACATCCTCTGCTTGTCCCGTAGTAGCCGGTGTTGCCGGCTTGCTTATCGGAACATTTCCGTATCTAACGGCATTGGAAGTGGAACAAATTTTACAAAATTCTGCTGATGATCTGGGAGATACTGGTTGGGATAGCATTTTTGGATATGGACGTGTAAATGCTTACCGAGCTTTGAAATATAATGATGTCAGTTCATCTTCCACAATTATACCTGCCATTGAGTTACTCCTTTTAAGCGGGGAGGATTTGTAATAACTCAATACTCAATATAAACAAAAAACCATGACCTACTAAATTGAATATTTTTCTATGTTTGTACCGGAGACCCATTTAAGTGGGGTCTCCGGATATTTGCCATTAAATACCAATAAGTTGAATTTTTGGTTTCATGCTTTTACCGCATTTCTTCTAATAGTTTATAATCAACCGCCTGTGCATAAGCCGTTAAATCCGCTTTGGTGATGTCGTTTCCCTCGATCGTTACCAGATATCTGTGATCCACGACAATATTGATACTGCCGTCGCGATTGCCGGGATCATATTTTACAATTGCTTTTTTTCCGGCTATCTTTTCAAATTTGCCGCCATCAGCCGTTGCATACATGGGATTGGAAAACATCATCATAAACCCTTGCAGTAGAGGTGAGTCGGCAACAACTTGAATCGTAACAGAACTATTATCCTTGTAATACTGACGCTCCACTGACACACCGCCTCCTAACATAGCGCTGCCGGCAGCTTGGGATGATGCCGCTTCGGAGTTCCATCCGTCAAGAGGTTCCGGAAGTACCTCCTGAATCTGGCCACCCTTTTTTTGACGAATTAACTGTGCCGCATATTCAAGACTACCCGCCGCCTCTGAATACTCGCCTTTTTCATAGTATTTGAGTGCCTCATTGACAGAATCGGTCACATCATCACCAAATGCTGTTGTGGCTCCAAAAAAGCACAGAAGCATCACTAACAAGGGTTTCATAAATTTCATCATCAGGATTTCCTTTCTATTTGATAAGCGTATAATATTAAACGGCTATGAACCGGCGGACTTTGAAACGGCCGCGGTCATCAGTTCTCCTACCAGTTTGCTGAACCTGGAAGGATTTTCCACCTTGCCTCCCTCACCGATAATTGCCATATCATACAACAGTTGGCTGTATTTCTTCAACTGTGGATTATCCTTGTCGCTTTCAAACAGGTTTTTAATTTTCTCCATGACCGGATGATCCATGTTCAATTCCAATACCCTTTTATTTTCAGGCATTTTTTGACCGGATGCGGCCATTATTTTTTCCATGAAAGCACTCATATCATATTCGCCCCCGGACAAACAGGCAACGGAATCTTTAAGCCTTGTCGATGGTTTCACCTCACGAAGCTTGTCATCAAGCTGAGAGCGAATAAAATCGAAAAGCGCCGAGAATGCTTCTTTTTTGGTTTCATCAATCTTTTCAATATCCAGATCACCTTTTTCAGCACTTTTTAGCTTTTTTCCCTCGAATTCCATCAGACTTTGAACAACCCATTCATCAACCGGGTCATTCATTAATAAAACCTCATAGTCTTTTTCCTTAAGTTTTTCAAGGTGAGGACTATTTAAAATTGTAGAAAGTTTTTCACCGGTAATATAATAAATATTTTCCTGATCCGGTTTCATGCTTTTGACATATTCCTGTAATGATTTGAATTCATCTTCGGATTTGCTGGTTTTATATCTTAAAAGATTGGCAATTCTGGTTTTATTTTCCGGATCATTTGGAATACCTATTTTCAGGATAGACCCAAACTCACTGTAAAACTTTTTATAATTTTCGGAATCCATTTGTTCCAATTGTTCAAACAGTTTTTTGGTCAGATTTCTTCGAATATTTCTGACCAAACGATCCTGCTGGAGAATTTCTCTGCTGACATTCAAATTGAGATCAGCAGCATCCACTACGCCCTTGACAAAACGAAAATAGTCCGGGATTAACTCCTCACAGTTATCCATGATAAAGACACGCCGACTGTAAAGTCGCACACCATGCTGGAAAGCAGGACTGAATATGTCAAGCGGGGCCTGGGATGGAATGTAAAGCAGGGCGGTATATTCAGTTGCCCCCTCCAGTTTGATATGCAAATGATCAAGAGGAGGATTCCAATCGTGGCCGAGATGTTTGTAAAATTCTTCATATTCTTTCTCGGTGACCTCACTTTTATCTTTAGCCCAAATGGCTTTCATTGAATTTAAGGTTTCTTCACGGACCACTTTTTTCGTTTTGCCTTCAACAGGCTTACCTTGATCATCCAACACGGATTCGTCTTTTTCCATATCCATAACAATGGGATAACTGACGAAATCAGAATGCTTTTTAACAATATTTTGGATCATCCATTGATCCGTAAAGTCTGGTTCATCTTCATCCTGTGCTTTCAGGTAAAGGGTGATATCGGTGCCGCGATTTTGCTTATCACTCTTCGAAACAGTAAATGTACCGTCACCGGAGGATACCCAGCGTACAGCCTCCTCAGCTCCGGCAGACCGGGTAACCAGCTCGATCTTATCGGCCACCATGAAAGCACTATAAAAGCCGACTCCAAACTGTCCGATCAACTCAGGTGTCAGCATGTTTTCGCCTCGGCCGCTTTCTTTCAATGCCTTTAAAAATTCAACGGTGCCGCTCCTGGCGATGGTGCCGATGTTATCCATCACCTCATCATAGGTCATACCGATCCCATTATCAGAAACAGTCAATGTATGTTTTTCTTTATCCGGTATCAGCTTAATTTTAAACTCACCATCATCTTTAAGTATATCGGGATGAGTCTGCGCCTTGAATCGAACTCTGTCAATGGCATCGGAGGCATTGGAAATCAATTCCCGTAAAAAGATTTCCTTGTTTGAGTATAAGGAATTAATGATAATGTTTAATAATTGTTGGACCTCGGTTTTAAATTCATGCGTCTGCTCTTTTGTCTTTACGTCTACCATAATTTCCATCTCCTGATTTTTATAATCTTAAATTTAGACTACTGTTTTATAAAAAGCATTTTTTTGTCATGTTTGCTTATTACCTGATGAGTATTTATGTAGTGCCCGAACGAAAACTGTCTTTTTCGCCAATATCTGCGTCATACTCAAATTTTAATCCTCGAAATACTCAATGTATGTCTGTGGTTAAAATTTTCGTTTTCCTTGATCTTAACGAAAAATCCTGGTTTTCGTTCGGGC
>JAGYNR010000095.1 GCA_018399715.1 Desulfobacterales bacterium
TACGTTAACTTATCAACATTGATAATGCTTCCTTTGGTAAAGTCAGAACTTGTCAGTATAAAACGAATAAAATTACATCCGATAAACCCGCATCCGCCGGTTATCAACATATTTTTCATCTGATTTCTCCGTATAAAAACACGTTTTACTCGATATTCAAGTTTTTAGGAAATTTGTTCAAATCCAAGGCGGAAAAGAAATTTTGACCACAGGCATACATTGAGTATTCCGAGGATCAAAGTTTTTTTTCCAACGCCGGAGTTGGGCAAATTAACAAAAACTTGAACATCGAGTTTAATATCTGAACTGAGTAATGTTCAGATTTGCGACATGGCACGATTATGTTGTGTCACACCTTGTGAATCTTATATATTAAATATATATGCAGTCATAACTTAAGAAAGGATTATCTTAAAGAAAATTTTTAAAAAAATTGTGTTTTAATGGATATTAGATCAAGCTTATGCCGGGCTGATCGAATAAACACAGGATAATAGATGATATGAAATCCAAAAGTTACAGCACTATTTAAGGATTTAGCTACTGTGGAAGAAATATATTGAAATCATTTTCTTTGTCGTGCTATGAAATTACATAAATTTATATACTTAGTTTTTGAAAAATTTGGACCCAGCGAGTGGAAATATCAGAAGATCAACAAAAATTGCTGCGGATACTTCCCGGAGTGGATCGGGTGTTGGGGATAATTCAGGCCGAAAACGAGTTTAAAACAATCCCCAGAGCCGTTTTGACAAGACACATTCGTTTGATAATCGAAGCATTCAGACAACAAATCTTGAATGGCTCCCAAAAGTTATCCGAGCAAGAGCTGTCCGGAAGTTTTATTGTTGAAACGGTTCGCCGTAAGATAAAGAAAGTGCTTTCACCCCATCTGGTACCGCTGATAAATGCGACGGGTGTAGTTGTGCATACAAATCTTGGGCGTTCCCTCTTATCCCGACGGGCAATAGAAAATCTTACGACTGTTTCAGGTCAGTATTCGAATCTGGAATTTGATCTTGAGAAGGGACAGCGCGGCTCCCGTTATAGTGCCGTAGAAGATATCCTTTGTGAGATCAGCGGTGCAGAGGCGGCTCTGGTGGTCAATAATAATGCCGGAGCTGTGCTGATTTGCCTGGAAACCATAGCCCGGCAACAAGAGGTAGTCGTTTCCAGGGGGGAGCTGGTGGAAATCGGTGGTTCTTTTCGGATACCCGATGTCATGACAAAAAGCGGTGCTATTTTAAAAGAGGTAGGAACGACAAATCGTACGCACAAGCATGACTATATAAATGCGATAAATCCAAATACAGGTCTTCTTTTGAAAGTTCACACTTCTAATTACAGCGTGGTCGGTTTTACGGCATCTGTATCATTAAAGGAACTCGTGGGTGTGGGCGCTATGTATAATCTGCCGGTGATGGAAGATCTGGGAAGCGGAACATTTATCGATTTTTCCAATTATGGTCTCATGAAAGAACCGACAGTCCAGGAATCTGTAGCGACAGGTGCTGATGTTATCACCTTCAGCGGAGATAAACTTTTGGGAGGGCCTCAGGCAGGGATTATCGTAGGAAAGAAAGAGCTGCTGGATAAAATTAAAAAAAATCCTGTTAACCGTGCATTACGTATCGACAAAATGACACTTGCCGCACTGGAAAGTACCCTTTGCCTTTATAGGAATCCGCAGGAAGCTGTGCAGGAAATCCCGACTTTAAAAATGCTGCTTCAGCCCGTTTCGGTTATTGAAAAGAAATGCAATAGACTCTGCCAGTTGATGAAAGACTTGAATGAAACAGCGATGACTGTAAATGTTGTGGATGTAAATTCCCGGGCCGGAGGTGGTTCTTTGCCGCTGTTAAAGCTGCCAAGCAAAGGTATTGGCGTGACCATAAAAGGAAAAACAAGTAACGAAATTGAACATTTCATGCGAAATAATTACCCACCCATCATCGGGCGAATTGAAAATGATTTGTTTATTTTGGATGTAAGAACTGTTCAAAGCGAGGAATTGACTTTGATTGAATGCGCATTTAAAACAATTCTCAGGGGTTGACAATGAAACAGACGCATCTGCAGTTGTTTTCCGAGCAGTCTGATAAATTCCTGTATTCAGACTCAGAGCCGGATTCCAAACCGAATCATGTATCTGAACCTCAAAATAAAATTGTTTCACAGTTAAATAATTCTGTATGCCGGGGTTTTCCTCAAATGCAGTCAAGGGAAGCCTTTTTGGTGTATGCATTGAAAAAAGTAGCATCCTGGCGTCGGTTTTGTGTTTTTGTGATCCGGGCGGATGATCCTGAAACTGAAACCCAGGAAAAAGAATTTCTGACGAAAACTTTTATGGATATCGGGGAAATCATAGAAGGTATTTGTATGGAAAAAAATGGAATCTGGGGATTTCCGGAATCCGGACTGTTGGGATGTTTTTTCCCTGATATGGATGAGTCTTGCGGCCTGGAAACGGCCAACGATATTCAGGAACAAGTCAAAGCACTAGGATCAATTACCGTTTCTGTTGGTGTAGCAGTATGGCCTTTTTTTGTTTTTGAAAAAAAACAAATTTTGACAAATGCTGAAAAAGCCCTGAATCATGCTGCTTTTTTCGGTCCGTCCAGTGCCGTTTGTTTCGATGCAGTCAGTCTGAATATTAATGGAGATAAGCTTTATCAGGAGGGAGACATTGACGGCGCAATTGAAGAATTCGAAACGGCTTTGTTGATTGCTCCGGATAATGCAAATGTCCAAAACAGTCTTGGCGTATGCTATGGCGAGAAAAAGGAATTCGAAAAAGCATTGGCTTTTTTTGAAACGTTAATGCAACTGGATCCCAAAGATATCATGGCTGTATATAATGCTGGTATGGTATCGCTCAAAATGGGAAAAAAGGAGCAGGCGCTAGAATTTTTTCTGGAAGCCGGAACGATTGATGCGAATCATTTCGAGGTGGCTTTTCAGACTGGTAAGCTGCTTCTTGAAAACAATGAATACGAAAATGCTCTGACATATCTTGAGAAAGCCGCAGAATTATCTTTAAAATCAAGTTCTGTCCAACGTTTTCTCGGAAAATGCTATAAAAAATTGAATATTGTTGAAAATGCCATATGTGCTTATTCTAAAGCCATTAAGCTAAACCCCTATGATGCAGAATCGTTATCTGCATTGGGCTATCTTTATTCGGAAAAGGGAGAAAACCAAGAGATTGCCGCTTTATTTTGTCGTCAGAGTGTTTCGTTATCACCATCAACAGCTCTGTTTCGATATCGCCTGGGGAAAGTCTATATGAAGTGTTGCCGTTTCGAGGATGCCTTGGTAGAATTTAAAAAGGCTGCTGAACTAGGTTGTGATACTCAAAAGTATGTAGAAGAAATCGAAAATCGCCTGACCGCATAGTTGTAATCTTACTTTTCAGACTTCAGAAATCCCGATAGGAATCAAATCTTAAAAATGATGGTGCGAAAACCGGTGTTAACGATCAATAATGATCAGAAATTATAAAGACGAGTCATGAAAGAAATTATAATGGCCGCAGTATACGAAAGTATCTCAGCCAAAAAACAATTTTTTGAAAACAGACTATCAGAGATTATGAATGCGGCCGATACCATGGCCAAGTGTCTTGTATCGGGCCATAAACTGCTGGTGTTCGGAAACGGTGGAAGCGCAGCTGATGCACAACATATGGCTGCAGAACTAGTAAACCGGTTTCGCATTGAAAGGTCTCCGCTGCCTGCTGTTGCGCTTACGACCGATACTTCAATTATTACCAGTATCGGTAATGATTATTCATTTGATGATATATTTTCAAAACAAATCCTGGCCTTGGGCCTAAGAGATGATATTGCAATTGGGATCAGCACCAGCGGCAACTCAGCAAATGTTGTAAAAGCAATAGAAGTTGCACAAAGTCGCGGCCTTTACACGATAGGACTTTCAGGTCCCGAAGGAAACTTGGCAGCACTTGTCGATTTACCCTTTTGTGTCGAATCCAAAGTTGTCGCCCGGATACAGGAAGTGCATATCACTTTGATCCACGTACTGTGTGATTTAATTGAACGAATACTTTTTCCCGGAACAGTCTTATATGGATAAACATAAAAAATTTGAACCAATAGATAACAGTATGCTGAAAACCTATTCCATCTTTCAGCGGAAAAGCAAAGTTTCCTTGAACGATTTGGGAAAAAAGTGGCAGAAAGGTGAAAGCTTTTCAACATTTCTTGAAACCCTGCCTAATGTTTTGGCTGGAAATCATATCAGAAAAGTCATTACATCAATTTCAAACGCTTACAAATCCGGTAGCACCGTCATCACAGGAATGGGAGCTCACGTCATAAAAGTGGGCCTGTCACCTGTGATTATCGATCTTATGAAACGCGGGATAATTACTGCTGTTGCTTTAAACGGTGCCGGAATTATACATGATTTTGAACTCGCCTTGGCGGGATGCACCTCAGAGGACGTTGCTCAATCACTTGCTTCAGGTCAATTTGGTATGGCCAAAGAAACGGGGGAGTGTTTAAATGAGGCGGTTCAGGAAGGAGCCAATGAAGAAATTGGCTTGGGTCTGGCAGTTGGCCGGATGATTCACGAAAAAAAGTTGCCTTACTCAGATATCAGTATTCTGGCCGAAGGCTATCGCTTGAATATTCCCGTGACTGTTCATGTAGCGTTTGGTACGGATATTATTCATCTGCACCCCTCTTTCGATTCCGCTAAAACTGGAAAAGCTACTTATAGGGATTTTCAACTTTTTGCCTCTGTTATTTCTACTTTGCAGGGAGGGGTTTATCTGAATATCGGCTCTGCTGTCATAATGCCCGAGGTGTTTTTAAAGGCGATTACCCTGGTAAGAAACTTAGGCTATAATGTCGATAATTTTACGACCGTCAATATTGATTTTTTATCTCATTACAGACCAATGACCAATGTGGTCAGACGGCCCACAGCAGATACCGGAAAAGGTTACAATCTGATTGGTCATCATGAATTGATACTTCCTTTAATCGCGGCAGGTGTCATTGAAACGATAGACAAATAAAATTTATTGATTTTATTTGTTAAGATAATTATATGTCTAAAAATATAGTTTCAGATTTTGATAATTTTCTGACACAGTGAGGTTAAATCGTTATGCCTATTTATGAGTATCATTGCTCGAATTGTAAAAAAATATTTGAATGTCTGGTGTTGGGATCGGAACAACCCGAATGTCCGGTATGCCGGAGTACTGATGTTTGCAAGCTGATGTCTGCCTGCGGATTTATCTCTAAGGAAAACGGAGGACAGACCGTTAAAAAAGCTGCGGGAACATCTGCATGCAGCGGATGTACCGCAAGCAGTTGTTCCGGATGTGGTCACTGACGGAGATTTGGATGCCTTCTGGAAAAAATTTAGCTGCAGCGTCTGAAAAAATTGTGATAGGGACTCGTGGCAGTCAACTGGCGTTATGGCAGGCCAATTGGGTAAAATCAGCCCTGAAGAAAAAATATTCGGATCTTTGTGTAGAACTTTCTGTCATTAAAACCAGGGGAGATAAAATTTTAGATGTTGCCCTGGCTAAAGTTGGCGGTAAAGGTCTTTTTGTCAAAGAGATTGAGGATGCACTGCTTGCAGGCAGAATTGATCTGGCTGTTCACAGTATGAAAGACATGCCCGGAGAACTTCCGAAGGGTCTTGAAATCGGAGCTATACCTGTTCGGGAAATATCAAAAGATGTTCTAATTTCCAGGGATAACAAACCTTTTTCAAAATTGAAACACGGAGCCTGTATCGGTACCAGCAGTCTTAGAAGAGAAGCACAGTTACGCCATTTTCGCTCCGATGTAGAAATTGTTCCGTTAAGGGGAAATCTTGACACCCGGTTCTCGAAACTGGCTGATGGAAAAATGGATGCAATTGTGTTGGCTGCAGCCGGAGTTATCCGCTTGGGCATGGGAGATAGAATCACCGAGGTTCTGGATGAATCCATTATGTTACCGGCTGTAGGACAGGGGGCGCTGTGTATCGAAATTCGAAAAGATGATCCTGACATCAGCCCTATCGTTTCAGCTATAGATCACGCTAACACCCGTATCGTGGTATTAGGAGAAAGGGCATTTTTGAATCGTTTGGAAGGAGGCTGTCAGGTTCCTGTCGCTGCCCATGGTCATGTTGAAAACGGCATTTTTTTTATTACGGGGATGGTTTCAGAGCTGGATGGTTCTGTTATGCTTCGTGAAACCCTTTCCGGACCAGAGGAAGAATCGGAAAAAATTGGTGTTGAGCTTGCTCAATTACTTCTTCAAAGGGGAGCAAAAGATATTTTGCAAAAACTGAAGGTGGATGGCTAGTTTATGAGAGGAAAGGTATACTTGGTGGGTGCAGGACCCGGAGACCCTGCTTTACTTACCGTCAGGGGTAAAACGTGTATTGAAGATGCTGATGTTCTTATATATGACTATTTGGCTTCACCATCGTTGTTGCGGTATGCAAAGGATTCGGCGGAAAAGATATACGTTGGTAAAAAAGGTGGAGATCATACCCTTTCCCAGGAAGGTATCAATGCACTGATTATTGATAAAGCAAAAACAGGTCTATTCGTTACAAGATTAAAAGGAGGTGATCCCTTTATTTTTGGCCGTGGAGGTGAGGAGGCCGAAGAGCTGATCAAAGCAGGTATAGATTTCGAAATAGTTCCCGGTGTAACATCTGCCATTGCAGCGCCGGCTTATGCCGGAATTCCGCTTACACATCGTCAATATACTTCCACAGTAGCTTTTATTACAGGCCACGAAGATCCTTCAAAAGATGCCTCAAGTATTAACTGGCATTCTTTGGCAACAGGTATCGGAACCCTGGTTTTTCTGATGGGGGTGAAAAATCTTCCCAATATTGTGGAACGGTTGGTTCAAAACGATCGCAATCCAAAAACCCCGGTTGCTTTGATACGATGGGGAACTACATCCAGACAGAAAACCATTTCGGGCACCTTGGACAATATCGTACAAAAAGTAAATGAAGCCAAGCTTAAGGCTCCTGCTATCATTGTGATAGGAGAAGTTGTCACCTTAAGAAAGAAAATGAAATGGTTTGAAACCAAGCCCCTTTTTGGAAAAAAAATCGTAGTGACCCGTGCCAGAGAACAGGCTAGTGATTTGGTTACATGCTTGAACCAATTAGGAGCCGATGTGCTGGAATGTCCTACTATAAAAGTGGTTCCGGTTGAAAACATACAACCATTGAAAACAGCCATCTCCAACCTTTCTGAATATGATTGGCTGGTTTTTACCAGTGTTAATGCCGTAAAGATTTTTTTTGATGTTCTGTTTGAAGAAGGACTTGATGCCCGCGCTTTAGGGCATTTACAAACAGCAACTATCGGGCCGGCAACAGCATCCGGTCTTTTGAAATTCGGTATAAAAACAGATATTATACCAGACAGCTACCAGGCCGAATCGATCCTGGAGGCATTTTCCAGGCAACATCTATCTGGAAAAAAAATACTGCTTCCCCGTGCAGACGGGGCCCGGCCGGTTCTTCCGGTTGAATTGCGAAACTCAGGTGCTTTAGTTGATGAGATTATTGTTTATCAAGCCTGCCAGGATATGGAAAATGTTGAGTTTCTGATAGATGGGCTGAAGAACAACACTATTGATATGGTTACGTTTACAAGCTCATCAACAGTGAAAAATTTTAAGCGGATACTTCCTGAAGATATTGTTTGTTCTTTCATGAAAAATGTAACAGTTGCATGTATAGGACCTATTACTGCAACTACAGCTATGGAAATGGGGTTTAAACCTGGAATCGTAGCAGAAACATTTACTATCCCGGGCCTTTGCGAATCTATTGTAGATTATTACAAAACCGATGCTTTCCACAAAAAATAAGTAGTCCACCCCCTTTTGCCTGACTGGCCAGTGTCATGTGTAGTTCTGATGCCAAAGAAACGGCTAGTGATGTAGGCTTTGAAATGGCTAGTATTATTGGAATTTTTGCTCTGGCAGCTTTTTGAACCAGTTCATAACTGATGCGTGACGAAAGAACCAGAAAAACTCCCTGGTTCAGGTTTTTTGTTAAAAATAATTTCCCAACAGCTTTATCTACGGCGTTATGTCTACCAACATCTTCGGCAATTGACAACAAATTATATTGTTCATCGTATATTGCAGCAGCATGTGCTGAACGGGTTTTTTCTCTCAACGGTTGATGTTGGCTTAGATTTGCAAGTAGTTTAAGAGATTTTTCAATCTCAACCACATGATTTTTCCCGATTGGGTTCAAGGATAGTGGCAAGTCTTTTATGAATTCGCTGCCGCAGATTGGTTCAGTTATATTGTTGATATATTGTGTTTTGTCTGAATATTTGTAAATCTGTTCTGTTTTTTTATGGTTCAATTTCAATGTAATCACATTCGTATT
This sequence comes from Desulfobacterales bacterium, assembly GCA_018399715.1. Lineage (GTDB taxonomy): Bacteria > Desulfobacterota > Desulfobacteria > Desulfobacterales > SKZT01 > M55B149. Next base: position 8,407 of record JAGYNR010000095.1, read on the forward strand.
ATGATCATTACTAAAATGAATACCATCGATATCATCTGGCGAATCCACAATGCCTTCACCTAGGCAAAATCCAGCAACATGTGCCAATTCATCCCCCGGCGTTCGCATAACTAAATAGGCTTGTTCATGAATCCTGATAGATAAGGGTTCTTCAATAATGAGAGGTTGCCGGAATTTCTGTAAATTGTCTGAAGTCCATTTGTATATTTTTTTGTCGATGCAATTTTTCAAAAGATTGTCCTTTTTATTCAGTTAGAATGTATATTCATATACTGTATCCAAAACTAAAGAAAAACAAAAATATAAATAAAGAAAAGGAGATTTTCGA
>JAGYNR010000096.1 GCA_018399715.1 Desulfobacterales bacterium
GATTTTATTTTTTACCCATCCTCGCAATGCAGGCCGTAGTGATCTTGGTTGTCCTTTCGGCTGCCGGCATGCCTGCCGGCGGAAAAATGCCATCCAAAGAAGCACAGAATATTATCAAACCAAAGAGGGTAAGAAAAAGAAGAAGCATTTAAATGCCAGGCGAAGTTGCGCCAACCATTTGCCGGATTTGTCCTGTAAGGACTTCTACGCATGACCCCCGAAATCCCGCTGGTATCGTTCCCAAAACTCATCAATGGTAAAGTGGTGTTCCTGGGTGCCATGATGTTCTACCGCGAAACTGGCACAGATTGTCCCCATACGGGCAGCATCTACTATATCTTTTTTCAGGGCAATACCTTTTATCAAACCAGCCCGGTAAGCATCTCCAGCCCCTGTGGGATCATGAAGCCTGACCGCCGCGGCTGAAGGCAGCTTGGTTTCTCCTTCCCTGGTTGTAATCACTGACCCCTCTTCCCCTAAGGTCGTAATAATCGTCGGCGTTTTTTCCAGTATATCGCTTTTTGAAAATCCCGTTGATCTTCGGATCATTTCCAGTTCGTAATCATTGGAAATAAGCACCCGTGCTCCCATCATCATGCTTGTAATATCGTCTTTGCTTAACGCCGGTATACTCTGGCCGGGATCAAAAATAAAAAAAGCGTTTTTTTGCCTGAAAGTGTTACTGTAAGTACGCATATCCTCAATGTTGCCGGGAGAGATGATTGCTATCGTATTATCGGGATCAAGTCCGTTAAAATCGTAAAGAGATGGAAATTTCATGGCACCGGGATTAAAACCGGTGATCTGGTTGTCTGACTCATCGGTAGTAATATAAGCGCCTGCAGTGAATTCATCCGAAATATTCCGAATACCTGACATGGTAAGATCCAACTGGGAAAGCCAGTTTCCATAATTTTCGAAATCCTTTCCGGATGTTGCCAGTATGACGGGCCGCTCTTGTAGCAGCGCCAAGCTATAGGCAATATTACCGGCAGTGCCTCCGAATTTTTCTTTCAGGCCATTGACCATAAAACAAACATTTAAAATATGAATTTTTTCCGGTAAAATATGATCTTCAAATTTACCCGGAAAGTCCATAATCCGATCATATGCCAATGAACCGGAAACATATATCTGCATCTGTTTTATCCTTATTTAACCGCACAGGTCGACATTTTTAACGCTATAGTTTAAATTTAATAGTCAGAAATAACTTGAGCAATCCCAGCAATGGGTACACAATTTTTCTTTGGGCAAGCCGATCGCCTTGATCATGTCATCAAGTCGCTGATATTTCAAACTGGTCAATCCGAGACGCTGCCGGATACGTTCAATCATCTGCAAGTTTCTGTCGGAACCAGGAACGGCATAATCATGAAGATGTCCTTTGTTACTGCCTTCCAGCTCATGGATGATTTTTCGGCCGGCAAGGTCAAGTGTCGACCGGGTAGTGGAAAAATTAATGAATTCACATGGAAATATTAATGTGGGACAAGCTGGACGCATATGGGCCTCAAGCGCTCCGTAATCAAACAGCATCTGGACATTATCCTTTAGCTGCGTACCCCTAACAATCGAATCCTCACAGAACAATACGCGTTTACCCTCGATAATACTCCGGACCGGAATCAATTTCATTCTTGCTACCAAATCCCGCAAATCCTGCCTCCTTGGCATGAAACTTCTGGGCCAGGTAGGCGTATATTTTACAAAAGGCCGAAGGTATGGCAATTTCTTCTCATTGGCGTATCCTATGGCATGGCCGATACCCGAGTCCGGTATGCCGGCCACAAAATCGACCTCGACATCATCAGCTTTTGCCAGATTCGCTCCACACTGATTTCTGACAAATTCAACATTAATGCCTTCGTATTCCGAAGCGGGATACCCATAATATATCCATAAAAAGGAGCATACCTGCATTTTTTTCCCGGGTGGAATACGTTGTTCACAGGCCTGGGTATCCAGAAAAACAGTCTCTCCGGGACCTAAAAACTTGTAGAGTTCGAATCCCAGATTGGGAAAGGCGCAAGATTCAGATGCAACGGCGAAAGCGCGATCCCGTTTTCCAATCACGACAGGTGTCCGTCCCAGCTTATCCCGGCTGGCATATATACCCTTGTCTGTTAGTAAAAGCAACGAACACGATCCTTTGATCCGTTCCTGGACGCTCTGGATTCCGCTTTCAATAGAATCCTCATTACAAATGAGCATGGCCACCAGTTCAGTAGGATTGGTCACGCCTCCGGCCGTTTCCGAAAAATATCCCCTCCTTTTAAGCGCAGTGGCAACGATTTCATTAATATTGTTTATTTTTCCTACCGTCACGATGGCAAACGATCCCAAATGAGAACTGATAATCAACGGCTGGGAATCATAATCGCTAATAACGCCGATTCCCTTATCCCCTTTAAATTTGGGAAGATCCGGTTCGAATTTGTTTCTAAAGTAGCTGTTTTCAATATTATGAATCGACCGGCGAATTCCATCAGGCCCTTTTACGGCCAACCCCCCGCGTTTTGTTCCAAGATGAGAATGATAATCGGTTCCGTAATAAACTTCACTTACACAGTCGCTTTCAGAAACGATACCAAAAAAACCTCCCATAAAAACTAAAATCCTTGCAGCTCAAACTATTTGAAGTTTGAAAGTTTAAAAATTGACTCAATTTGAAAATATTAAAACACTTATCAATCAACAAGCACCAAAATATAAACCTCTACCATAAAATCTAGAATTAAAAAAGAATTTTAAGGAAAGAAATCATCCCTTATCGTTTACAAAATAATCTGAAATTACTCCCATGAAACGGTTGTATTTGATCGCATAATGACGAAGTCCCTGTCTGACGAAATCCTGTGAAAACCGAATATCATCATCCAGAAGGCCGCCAGATTTCTTTTCCCATGCCTCTTTGTCAAGAGCCAGAATCTTCTCTACTTTTCGTTGATAAAAATCTGCTACCGTAAAATCGGATGATGCATTGACAAACCACGGCATTACCTGTCCCACCTTTTTAAGAAACAAATTGTGTGATTGTCCAAAATCCAGGCAGGATTGGTCTGTAAAATTTTCCATGTTCTGCATCTTACTGTGATTTATGCAGTTAGACGCTTCACTGAGCTCGTAGGCTTTCGTACCGGGAAAGGGAAAAAAGAAACTCCAGCGAAAACGTCCCGGTTTAGCTTCTCCCATTAATTGAATGGTTGCCATCACATCTTCACGGGTCTCATCGGGGAGACCGATCATTAAAAAGACTGAAGTATGCAGACCAAACCGTTTCGCTGTTGAAATGGCATTAATGATTGCTGTATTTTTCATATGACGGTTCAATATTTGTTTCCGGATGCGGCCACTGCCGCTTTCCACACCAAACTTGACAATTTTGCAATTGGCTTCGGCCAAATACTTAGCCCGATCCTCATCAAATGCACCAACATGCGCATTAACAGTAAAAGGAATGGCACACACTTTTTTATATTCCCGGCAAAATTCAATTACATAGTCCTTATAAAATGTGAAAAGGTCATCGTCGAAAATAAACATCCGGATATTTCGGTAGTTATCCAGCAGATAACGGATCTCATCAATGATTTGCCCGACATCAAAATGGCGGATATAGTTGAGTGCTTTGAAACCGCACTGAAGATCGGACTTGTAACGTTTTACCATTTGATGATTAAAACAATAGGTACAGGAAAAAGGACATCCTCTTGACGCCATGAGCCCTACCCACCCGTTTTTAGCATCAATGAGCTTCTGAAAATCGAAAATTTTATAGTCTTTAAATGGAAGTTTTGTAAGTTCCGGAAACGGGCCTACCGGATTTATCCGAATGTTTCCGTTCTCAACCCATCCAAGACCCCTGATTTGGGTGACTTCTTTTTGACAGTTCATGCATTCGATAAGTTCTAAAAACGAATGCTCAGCCTCTCCGCAAATAATATAATCAAAAACTTTAGAACGAAGAATTTCTTCACCAGCCGCAAGCGTGTGAATTCCGCCGCAAATAAGAGGAACCAGCGTCACCTGGCGGGCCCATCGGGCCAGTTTCTTCGCATAGGGCCACTGATTGGTAACCACTGAAAATCCAATGACATCCGGAGAAATTTCCTTGATTCTCGCCTGAAACTCGGACTCGGTTGGCAAGGGAGCGATTTCATCACATAGCTGCATCAGTTTTGTATCATGACCAGCTTGTTTCAAAACAGCAGAAAGATGGGAAATTCCATAATGGAATCCCAACTGTGAGTTTGCATTCGGGAAAATAAACAGAATCTTCATTTGGCTATCCGATTATTATAATGCTTCGTTTAGATGACATCGCATTTCCCGGGTGTGCATCACCCGGACAATGATATCATTTACATCGATGATAGAAGGATTAGAGAGCGTATCCACATGAACAATATTGCATGTTCCGGGACCATGGGCACTCCATCGACGGATAAAGCGCATATTGTTTGAGCCAGCAAATATGGTGATACACGGAGTACCTGTGGCAGCGGCGATATGCTGACAGGCAGAGTCATATCCGATAAACTCATTACAATTTGCAATGAGAGCCGCCATCTCGCCGATACTGCTTTCGATTCCGATGATTCCGCCTCGCCGGATGTGTTCGGGTACCGTTTCACCGAGACAAATATGGGCCACTGCATACCCATAGTTTTCGACGCTTCTTAAAAGTGAATGGCTATGAGCCAATTCCTGTTCCCCGAATCCTTTATCCAACAAGATAGCCGTTTGCGGTTCTTTTAAAAGCGTTAACAAAAGATTTTCCTCAAACCGCAGCCCTACCTGTTTCCGCGGATTACCCCCTACCCCGAAATTGATGACGATACATTTTTTGATGCCGCGTTCACGCAAGGTGTTAATAAGAACACGGGCATTTTTTAAATATGCTTCGGGAATCCACACCTTTGGATAACAAAAGTTGTCTTCACCGGTAAGATGATTCATCCAGGCGTTTGTCAATTCCGGCATGGATAGTTTTTGATTAAACGCGGTATCAGTACGGCTGTCAAAAAAAAAGTAGCGGTCTAGCGAAACCAGGGGCAGTATCCCCAGTTGGGAGAGACGGGAATCCGGATCAATCAGCATAAATGCTTCCGAAAAACAGGACTTGGTTTCATCAGCAATAATATCAAGTACATGGTGCCAACTGGATAACCGCTCAATCAATCCTCCCTTTTTGGAATAGTTTACATGACGCAGCAAAATCTTCCGATTTCCGCCATACACTTCTCCAAGTTTGTTATCACCCATAAGAACAATTTGTGCTTTGGGAAACATTTTTCTCAGCCGTTGAATAATAATACTGGTAATCGCCACATCCGCTCCGATTGTCACCCTGGAAAGCAGCAGTATCTTGTGAACTGTTTGCTTATCTGATAAGCTATTGTTATTGTTTCGGATGCATTTATTTCGATGGTAAAAATCTTCCGGTGAAAAAAGATCAAATTCTTTTAACCGTGTATCCAGTTCTTTTCCCTGGGGAACATGACGGCAGTAGGAAATGACATGAGTCATGAGCCGGTTATAGGTTTCGGTCTGAAGTTCCTCAAAGTCATCGCAGAGCCTTTCCACAATAATGCTGAACAGAGCCCGGGCACCGGGATTGTTATACTCGGGATCATTGGTAAATGTCATCATTTCGCAGAGCAGGTCGATATATGACGCTTCATACCGGCAATCCTTCAAATAGTGATCCAGAAAGGAATAGGCGATCTGGCAGGATAAGCGTGACAGCTCTTCCGGTTTTACGCCGTTTTGTATCAATTCACACCATTTTTTCCGATACAAAAAAGATTTCATGGATTTCGTACGGTGTTCATCAGCTCTATACATGCCAGTAACACTTCCTCCGGCGTGATCCGCCTCATGCAGTTGTGATGTCCTTCCGGACAAATTTTCCGATGACAGGGTGAGCAAGCTAGATGCTTACGGATAACGATTGTTTTTTCCAGGTTTGCGCAGGTATATCGGGGATCAGTTGGTCCCATGATTACCACTACCGGCACATCAAAAGCAACTGCATAATGCCGCGGGCCGGTATCATTGGTTACCAAAAGCTGACAGCGATTTATCAGTGGTTTTAAAAGAGAAAGATTGATCTCATCCGGAGCGGTATTGATAACAGGCGCCTTGGATTTGTCAACAATCGTCTTTGCGATCTCATTTTCACCCGGTCCGGCAAAAAGCAAAATTTTGCATTGCCATTGTTGATCCAGCATCTCAACAAGCCGGGCAAAATATTCCGGAGGCCAGCATTTTGATGAGCCAAACTTAGCGCCCGGGTTAATACCGATTACCATATCGTTTTTTGTAATGCCATATTTTTGAAGAATCTGCATTCCTTTTTGTTTCAAGGAAGAAGACATAAACAGTTCCGGCTTTAGGCTTTTCGGAGGTGTCAGACACAACTCTTTACAGATTTCCAGGTAGTAATATACCATCGGAACCGGTGTTATTTGGCCGTTCGTTTGCTTTGGGATTGGACCGCCGGTCAGCAAAAAGGATCGTCCATTTCTTCGGTAGCCATAAATTTTTCCTCCTCTCCCAAGCCATGGGATCAGGGCTGACCGAAGAGAGTTAGTAAGAAGTAGAGTGATACCCGGGCGGATATTCCGGATAGCTTTTACCAGATTGAAAAATCCCTTGACGGTTTTATCCTCGCAATCAATGATATGATCAAACCAGGGAGCATCTTCGATAACACCGCTTGCATATTTTCGGATCACGCCGATCAGAATTGAATCCCGATAATTCTGGCGTATACAAGAAAAAACAGGGGTAGACATCACAACATCTCCTACCCAGTTGGGACAAAAAACCATCATAGTTGTAGGTGGCGTTTTCATCCTATTGATTTCCAACCATCTTTAGTGCATTAAAGAGTTTTTCCAGTACGGTTTCCACCCGAATTTCTTTCATACAGCGTTTTTCAGACTCAGGACACCGCTTTTTGTAACAGGGAGCACAATTTACATTTGCCTGAACCACCAGGTGTTCGCTCCCATATGGAGCGACCCGCTTAGGAGAGGTAGGGCCAAACAACGAGACAAAAGATGTTCCCACGGCTGCCGCCAGGTGACCAGGACCGGAATCAGGCCCGACTCCGACAGATGCTTCTTTTAAGATGCCAATGAGTTCAACAAGTGACGTCTTTCCCACCAGGTTTGTCAGATGGGATGTTAAATCAACATCCGGCTCAGACTGCCGTATCTTTTCACAGAGGGCATTTGCCATAACGGTTCTGGACTTGTCACCGATAAGCACTACATTCATACGCCCATCCACAAGAATTTCTTTGACCAGATGATAGTATCCATCAAAAAACCAATCCTTTGATTCCCAGGATGATCCCATCACGACTCCAATAAATGGTTTTCGAATCATACCGTGGATGGTCGGAGAAAATGTTTTCAGGTTGAGGTGAGAAAATCCAAAATCCAGACGGCCTGGGTCGGGAAGGCCGAGGTATTTGGTAAATTTAAAATAATGATTGATTTTAGGGATTTCATTGTTAAAGTAACCAATGTGTTCCGTGTTAAATATCCAGTTCAGCTCCTTGGCGTTTTGTCTGTGAAAGCCGATCCGTCTTTTGCCTCCTGAGAGAAAAGAAAAAAAACCGCTCTTAAAATGGCGCTGAAGATCCAGGACAATATCAAACTGCTCGACAAAGAGAGCTCTGTAAAGACCAGGTAGCGCCAATATATGGTGGGAGCGATTAAAGACGATTACTTTGTCAATTTGGGGATGACATAGGACCAGTTGAGCGCAGACCGGCTCCACCAACCAGGTGATACGACATTGTTGCAGATGTGCCTTTATGTGGGAAACAAGACTCATTCCGCGCACCACATCTCCTATGGATCCCATCAAAATAATCAGTATCCTTGTATTTTTTGACGGCACTCTTTTCATCATGACTGATATCCCAAAAGCCCTGCCCACATTGATCCAATAAGCCTTTCCGGCAAGCAATATTTTTTGACGGCCCTTTCCCAACGGGAACAATACCGATACCGAAGCGCTGTTTCACTTCCATAATAGGTATGGCCTTTATCAAAATCCACCAAAAAAACCCTATTTTTCTCATTCACCAGTACATTTCCGGGATGCAGATCCACATGCAGTATGCGGTGGCTGACCAATGTGGTAATTTGACTAATGATGTTTCCCATAACTCCAATTGCACGCTCTTCATCTAAAATGCTCAAATCGGCAAGTGTCTGAACTCCCCGAATCTCTTTTGTAACCAACCAGCCTTTATAAATCAAACCGCCTTTAAATGCAAACGCTATGGGTTCAGGAGCAAAAACCCCCAGGGATCTCACGACCTCCAACAATTCGTATTCCCTCTGACTACGGGTCTTTCCCCATTTCACATAACTTTTTTTCACCAAATGCCGAAGAAGACCACCTCGTAAATAAGACTTCACAACTACAGCGCCGACGGTATCTATCCATGTTTTATATACGATACCCCGTCCACCAAGATTTGGCACCGGCGAATCATCTACCTTTTGAAACAAACAGACAAGATGCGCTAACTGAACATCTTTAAAATAAGAACCAGGTCCGATGTAATAGTTACCATACTTTTTTAATCCGGTGTTCTTCATAAAAAGCCTAAAATAAAAGCCTGCAACAGATAAACTATGACAATATGATGAAATAGTTTGATATCAGGGGATTAGATAG
>JAGYNR010000097.1 GCA_018399715.1 Desulfobacterales bacterium
TAACCCCCCTCAAGGGAGGAATTCACCATGATACTTGAAACAATGGCAATAAAAACCTCAGCATGTCTCTTAACTTGATGTGTATGGCTCTTATCCATCTTACGAAACTCAACCGCACAGGTCGAAATTTTTCACCCTGCGGGATTTTCAATTTTACTGCATCTACGGCGTCAGATGCCGCACCGCATAGTTCACTATAGCGATGTGGCATCTTTCTTGTATCTGAAGCAAACTTGAAAATCGCTCAGTTTAGGTTAAAGTCGGTCAATGCCTTTGGTGCAATTGAAAATCGCGCCTTTGGAAGACCACGTGCCCCCCAGTGATTATTTTGGTCTTTCACTGAACCTGTTTTTCAATTATTATCTTGCGAGCTTCAAGCTTTTTTAGTTGTTTTTTCAATTTAGTTATTTCTGCTTTAACTTTTCGAAGCTCTGTCTCATCAATCCTTCTTTGCAGTTACATCGCTGAGAGTTGCTCCTTTTCGGTTCCATTCACCATATTTTGCCATATTTTGCCTATGTGACCGATCGACAATCTCGCCGGCGCAAAGAGTTGAAGGAGCGCAGCCACCGGAACCCTTTGCATCCGTTGGAGCGAATTGTTAATTGCTATATGGTTTCTTTTATACGTCTTATTAACTTAGCGAAAGATTTCAGTTTTCTTGCAAAAATTCTTCAATTACAAATCTTATAATTATCTGATTTGGAAAGCTATAATGATAACATTTTCCTATCTTGTCAAGACGAAGAGCAGATGAACCATTTTTTTGTTTTTCCTAATAATATTCTAATAAATTGTTGAGAATATAATTCAAAATACAATCTGTCGTAACAAAAAGGAAATAAGATGTCTAAAAAAATAAAGGTTCTGTTTATCTGCCAGCATAACAGTGGTCGTAGCCAGATTGCCGAAGCCTATCTGAAAAAATTTTATGGCGATGAATTTGAAATAGAAAGTGCCGGATTTGAACCGGCGCCGGAAATAAACCCGCTTGTGGTTCGGGTAATGAAGGAAGTAGGTATTGATTTGTCACAAAAGAAACCACAGGGAGTCTTTGAGTTGTTTCAGCACGGTAAAATCTACGAACATGTCATTACGGTATGTCAGGATACCGAATCAAAGTGCCCCATCTTTCCGGGAATCACCAAACGCTGGCATTGGCCATTTCCGGATCCTGCTGCTGTTCAAGGAAGCGAAGAAAAAAAGCTTCAAGCGGTTCGGAAAATTCGGGACATGATTAAAGAATGGTTGCTCAATCCTCCTGACAATACCCTCAATTTTAAGGCGTTAATAAAAAATAAAATTTAAATTCCGCGATAACGTTTTTTGAGTCAGCAATCTCGCAAACCGATTATCATTTAAATTAAGGTTATGCGAAAAAAGGGAAGTAAAAATACTTCAAAATTTTGGAGAGATGATGGCTGATGAATTATCCATACGCTGTCCTCACTGTCATTCAGATGCGTTTTATCGATATGGTAAAACGGCTAATGGGGAACCCCGATTTAGATGTTTAATTTGCGGGAGACAATTTACAATCAATTCAAAGCCAGACTTATTAAGCAATCGTCCGATCTGCCCCAAATGCGGCAAACCCATGCATATTTTCGCCTACGGTGTTGATTATGTTCGATTCAGATGTTCTAATTATCCAAATTGTATGACCTACGTAAAAATGTTCAAAAAGTATCTCGAATAAGATAATTCACCGGCTGCCCCCGGTATTATGTACCGGTAAAAGACCGTATCGGATTGTGATATATCCGTACGATTTTGATTTGAAATTAAATTCAGACCTTCGGGCGATTCTTAGCTCGCAAAGACGATTCATCAGCCAATTTCTACGAACCCACCCAGCGGGCCATCAATAACATGCGCTTTGGAGAAAAAAAAGCAAATTATTTCTTTGTGTTCGATATCGACGGTTTGATTTGGGTTTATCCGAATCAACCGGATATAGTCGGCAAGATACACATGAATCTTACGGATGCTGACGGCAAAACCTATATTAAGGAAATTATCGAGACGGCCCGACGAAAGGGCCAAGGATTTATTCATGCTGATCAGCATTTTAGTCGGTAGCTTTTTGATCCGCAAGCGCATCATTGCCCCTATTTTGAGCATTACCCAAGCGGCCGAGCGGATCGGTGTGGGCGATTTTAATACCAAGCTGAATATCAACTCCAGCAATGAAATCAATCAACTGGCCCGTGCCGTCATACGAATGCAGTCCAGCTTGTTTTACGCGATCGGAAGATTAAGAAAAAAGAACGACGGTGTCGAATGCTTTGACCCCTTACACAACCCGGATGTATCAATTTTTGTTTCCTTATTTTTCAAAAACAAGCTATCTTTTCCTGAATTACAATCCTTTTAATTTCACATTCAGAGACAGTGGCAATACAATAGTTGTCGGGCGACATTTTCGCTGCCTTTTTATATCGGGCAATCAGACTGGATACTTCATCGGGGGAATATGCCTGACATCGTGTTTCGGGCAGATCAACGATCACAGCGCTTACCGTGAGAAGGGGATATGTCTTTTCTTCTCCATGCCTGTTTTTAGCACAAATATATCCCCTCCGTATGGCATCAGGATCATAAAAGCTCTCCACGTCCCGTTTGAACTTACTGATGATCTTTTTGACCTGGTCAACGACTGTCTCCAGCGAGTATTCTTTAACGCCCATAAAGAAATCATCCCCGCCGATATGACCGACGAAGTAGAAGGAATTTTGTGTAAGGGATCGCAACAGGTCGGCAAAGAGATGAATCACGCGATCTCCGGATCGAAATCCATAGGTGTCATTATACGGTTTGAAATTGTCAAAATCAAAATAAACAAAGACGTATTGAAAACAGATGTCTACCAATGCCTCTGAAACAAATGAATAAATAAGCGAGTTTCCCGGAAGTTTTGTCAATGGATTTTGGTCACGGGCAATCGCAATATTTTTTTCATTCAGAATTTTCAGGAGAGAGTGAGCACTTAGAAAACCGGCATACTTCATCCCCTCAACAATCAAAATGCCATCGATGTTTTCATTACGTGAAAATATTTCCAGTATTTTTTCTGCGGAGGTGTGAATTTCCGCAATGGGAAATTTGCAGATAAATCTTTTCAGGTTGCTTCCATATGAAGGATTTTCCAACAATTCCCTCCCAAAGCGGGAATAGGCATAATCCTTGAAACTGCTTTCAAAAATAACGCCCATCGGTTCATCATTTTGATTTATGACCGGATAAAATGATTGCGTTTTTTTGTTCCTGAATTTTTCAAAAATCTCTAGTACGGATGACTTGTATGATAGAGGCTCAAGATATTCAATCTCCATTTTAATCAAGTCCTTATCATCAGATATGTGACCGCGTCGGTCGCTTTTGGACAGAAAACATATATGATCATACCGGTTTTTGATTTTTTCACTGTCTGTTTCCGGCCGCTGAATCAAATATCCCTGAACCAGATCACATCCGATATCCCGACAGGCAAAAAATTCCCGGTTCGTCTCAACCCCCTCAGCTACCACCAGACTCCCCATTATGTGCGCAATATTGACGATGCTGGCAACCAGAAGCCGTTTGTTAAAATCATCGGCGATCCTCTCAATAAAAAACCGGTCGATTTTTATAAATTCCGGTTTGGTATAATAAAGAAGCTGAAGTCCTGAAAATCCGGTTCCGCAGTCATCCAGTGCGATTTTGAACTCCTGGGATCGATAGGCATCAAGGATCTGCAAGGTTTCACTTATGTTAACGATTTGATTTCGTTCTGAAACTTCAAAACAGAAGGTGTCTTTGGGGAGGGAGTATTTGTCAAGGATTCTCTTTGTTTCTCCTGATTCATAGTGTCTGGAAACCAGGATACGATTATCCAGATTGAAGAAGAGCTTAATTCCGGAGCCATTTGGAATGTTGATAAATTTTTGAAGCGCCTTTTCCCTTAACAGGAGATCTATATCATGCAGCACTCCATCATGATGCGCCTTGTCAAAAACAGCACCGATCGAAGAAAACCCGGTAAACTCAATTCCCCGCAACAATGCCTCCACTCCATAACAGCTTCCGGTATGGATATTAATGATGGGCTGCAGAGCATATTCCAACCGTGAGACCGCGGATTGCCAGTATTGACTCAATAAGGATACCATGGATTGCGCCACATGCTCCTTTCTGTTTTACTCTTCAAGTGTCGAAAATTGGTTGTTTTATGATAGTTGTATAATTCAAGACCGTCGGTGAAAGATGATTCAGATTCTCTCACCATTATAGGATAGACGCTAATGTCCTGAATCGGTAACTATCAACAAGTTGCTCTCTTGGACTCCATTTCGGCAGACGAACCCTTCGGATGGTATGCTTGTTCACCGAAAGAAGTAAGGCATTATGCTGTAGATTGAGAGAATGGTAAAATAGTTAAGTTAGAATTTGATTAAGAGCCTATTAAAAAACGAATAGATTTGTTGATAATTATAAAAATAGAAATTTGTATCAAAATAAACGCTACAATTCATTAACCGTAGGAATGCATAAAATATTCGCGTGGCTTGCGTCCATTTAAATTTTATGTGAACCGAAAGGAACCGGTCATGTTGAAAAGAAAAAATTTCTTGCTGGGCATTATTCTGTTTTTCATGTTCCAAATGTTACTTATAGGTGCATGTGGAGACAGCAAGGAGGGTAGGAAATCACTAAAGCCATCCGGATTGCGATTTAATATCGTTTCCGGGTCGGAAAACAAAGAAATTGAGCCTTTTATCCAGGAGTATGCCAAAAAAGAAGGTGTCAGTATTCATATGGACTACATGGGAAGTGTTGATATGATGCTGGCTTTGTCAGAACAGGGGGGTCGGATGCCATACGATGCTGTATGGCCGGCTAACTCCATCTGGATTGTACTCGGGGATCAGAAAAAAGTTATTAAATACGCTGAGAGTATTCTGCGCTCACCGGTTATTTTGGGTGTTCGAAAATCCATAGCAGAGCGTCTCGGATGGACCGATAACCCCATACAGGTTGCAGATTTCCTGCAAGCGGCTCGGGATGGAAAAATACGCTTTGCGATGACTTCAGCTACTCAGTCCAATTCGGGTGCCAGTGCTTTATTGGGATTTTTGCATGCCTTTGCCGGAAGTCCGGAAATTTTGCAGACAGAACATCTTGAAAATCCTGTGATCCAGGAGAAAATAAGAGCACTTTTAAAAACAGTTGACCGTTCATCAGGAAGCAGTGGATGGCTGAAATTTGCACTTGTTGAACATCCCGAGCGTTTTCAGGCCATGATAAATTATGAATCCATGATCATCGAAGCCAATCAGGAACTCATTCGTAAAAATCAGGAACCCTTGTATGCTGTTTATCCCAGAGACGCCATTATGATATCGGATTCGCCCCTGGGATATGTCGACAAAGGCGATGAAAAAAAGGAAGCGTTTTTCAGGAAACTTCAAAAATGGCTTCTTTCGGAAGCTGTTCAAAAGCGAATTCTATCGTTGGGAAGACGAACCGGATTGGTGGGAATTAACCCGGATATGGCCGATAAAGCAGTTTTTAATCCAAATTGGGGCATTGACCTAAAAAAAATTATATCTCCGGTACCCACCCCTTCCGAAGATGTCATTCGCAAAGCCCTGGAAATATATCAGGTGAGTCTTCGCAAGCCTTCCTGCACAGCTTATGTATTGGATGTTTCCGGGAGCATGGAGGGAAAGGGCATTCAGGATTTAAAGAACGCCATGGCGACCCTTCTGGATCAGGATCAGGCAAAACGGTACATGCTCCAACCCTCTCCGCAAGACATTCATATTATTATTCCCTTCAATAGTAATGCTTTGGAGGGGATCCAAGCCATGGGCAATACACCGGAAACGTTGAACAAGCTGTTATCGTTACAAGAAGTCCGATCATGAGATTGAAGTGGCGACAGGAATAACCAAGGCGCAATTGGAAAACGCCCTTTCGATGTTGAATGAATATATCGAAAAATTCAGGGTGGAGAAACAGAAATGCCCCGAACAAAAGATCGAAACCATCATTGGAAACATATGCAAAGTCCTGGAAAGTATTCATCAGAATTTTCGACAGGACCCCGGGGACATCAATAGAGCATATCAATTTTTTGGCCAGTATCTTGAAAAATCATACAATATCGTTTCCCAATACAATCGTCTTGCACTATTGGCGATCGATGGCAGTATGGCAGAACAGTTGACAGAGGCTGAGCAACATATTGCACGCATTCTGAAAGGCTTTGAGGGGTTTTACCAAAAATGCCTCCAGGACGATTTCATGGAACTGGAGGTGGAAAGCGAAACCCTGGCGGCGATTCTCGAAATAGATCAACCCTTTTTGGATGTAGATGATTCTGCTGACAAGCCCGATGTGAAAAATTCGACCCAAAGCAAAAACAAAGAAAGGAACGCTTAAGTGAAAAAACTTATCGGTCCCCTCATTTTCATTCTGGTTGCCTTAATTATCGGTATCTGGCAGTTTTCCGGAAAAGATGAGATCATCCGGCAATATAAGCCTCCCAAAAAACAAACGCTTTCGCTTTATGTGGGTGGTGAGAAGATGAATTTTCTGAATAATGCCAGGGTGAAAGCGATCCTGGAAGATCGTTATGGCATTATGTTGAACAATAGCAAAGCCGGAAGCATTGAAATGGTCACCACGCTTTCGGTGGCCGGCAAAGACGCGCTTTGGCCCAGCAATCAGATTGCCGTTGATTTTTTTCGCAAAAGAGGCGGGGATTTTCTTTCGGAGCAAAATATTTTCAACTCCCCGCTGGTTCTCTATGCTTACGATATCGTGGCTGATGCCCTTATCGGACAAAATATTGTTGAACTAAGGGAAGGTAGTTATTATGTGATCGATTTTTTAAAACTTGTGAAGCTGATAAAGGAAAAGAAATCATGGAAAAGTATCGGACTTCCACAACTTTATGGCAATATCGCAATTTTTTCAACCGACCCCAGACACAGCAATTCCGGCAACATGTTTTGCGGTTTACTGGCCAGCATGTTAAACGGTGGAAAACCGGTAACTGATGAGAATTTGGCAGGAGTTCTCGACGATGTTGTGGATTATTTTAAAACCAGAGGATACATGGAACATAGCAGCGGGGATATATTCAAAAATTTTATCACAACGGGTGTAGGTGCCAAGCCGATTATTGTTGGTTATGAAAACCAGCTGGTGGAGTTTGCCATCGAAAATGAAAAATATTCCGATTTTCTTAGAAAAAAAGTAAGAACATTGTATCCTATACCGACAGTATGGAGCAGCCATCCGATCATCGCGCTAAACTCCGGTGGAGAAAAACTCATCGAAGCATTCAAAGATGAGGAAATTCAAAAAATAGCCTGGGAAATCCACGGCTTTCGTTCAGGTCTCATGGGCGTAGAAAACGATCCCTCAATATTAAAAGTGATCGGCATTCCTAAAGAAATTACATCCGTCATTGCGATGCCTCATGCCTCGGTAATGGAAAAAATTATCGATGTTTTATGACGGAACATCATTTAAGACGGTAAAGGACCGAAAGAAAGAGATCAGAGCAGGATTACTCCATGCAATGCTTAACCAACCTGGGTTGACGATTGAGGACATATCATGAAGCGGGAGGATTTTTATGAAATTCCTCTATCCTATTGATTTAATAGAACAAGATGATGGAAGTTTTTTAGTTTGCTTTCCTGATGTTCCTGAAGCCCTTACGGATAATGGTGGCGGACAACGGTTAAGAATCAGAAAATGCTCTCGATTCGCGCTGTGATACCGGGTTTGCTGATTGCGTGTTCTGGTAGAGTTCCCACAAGCTGAGGAAAGCATTTTCAAACGAACGGCTTTCAACATACTTACGTGCCGCTATGCCCATTTGTTTTCTTTGGAGGGGATGGGTTATCAAGGTGCGTACGGCCGCCAACAGGCTCTCGGTATCGTCGGCGTGGCATATGATTCCGGTTTGATTCAGGATCATATTTTCACAGGGTCCTCCCTTGTCGGTAACGATAACCGGCAATCCGGAGGCCTGGGCTTCCAGTACCACATTGCCAAAGGTGTCGGTGGTGCTGGGAAATACGAACAGATCGGATGAAGCGTATACCGATGCCAATGCATTACCTTTCAGGTATCCGGTGAAACAACACGGCAACCCTTTCATTTCATAATGCATCTCTTTGCGATAAGGACCGTCACCGACCACTATTAGTTGGGTCTGAAAACCTTCGGATAACAAATTACGGAACATTTCGCATAATAGATGGAGGTTCTTCTCTTTGGAGATTCTGCCGACGTAAAGCAATTTGATGCCGTGAGGAAGTCCGTAGTGACGCTGAAAGATACCATTGCGCCTGGAAGGATTAAGAAGCTCAAGATCGATACCGCGAGGATAGGGCCGGATCTTTTTCGAGTGGATGCCTTTGGCCGACAGTTCTTCCTTTGTACTTTGGGATGGCGCGTATATGACATCAAGCTGGTCATAAAACCATCGTACATATTTCCATGCCAGGTCCTCGAAATACTCAATGTATGTCTGTGGTTAAAATTTTTGTCTTCTTTGATCTTAATGAAAAATCCTGGTTTTCCTTCGGGCACTATGTAATGATTAATTTCAGCCATTTTCCATAGTAGTATCTTTTAAATG
>JAGYNR010000098.1 GCA_018399715.1 Desulfobacterales bacterium
ACCTGAACTTGTAAGAATCCCTTTAACTTTTGAGCTGTTCAATGACGTCCTCGCGCTTTTGTTTTTTGACATCCGTTATTTGTTACAGATGACGTATCATACAATAAATGAATTGCTTCAACAATTCTGATTTTAATTTATACGATTGTACTAAAACTTAGAGAATCCACCTGCGTTTAATGTTCCACAGGCTGGCGGCGAACAGCAGGACACAGAAAGCAGCCAGCAAGGCCAGATCAAGAGCAAATGGCATCATATGGTTACCGTGAACGGCTCCGTGAAGCACATCCGCCCCATAGGTCAACGGAAGTGCATAAGATAATGGTTTAAGAAATACAGGCAGTTTTTCAATGGGGAAAAAGAGACCGCACAGAAAAATCATTGGAAATCGGAAAAAATTAGAAAAGGTTTGAGCTTCGAACACTTCGCTTACCGCCACGGCGATAAATAGTCCCAAAAATGTTGAAACCATGGCAATCATGAAAACGGCAGGAACAAAAACATGCCAGGCAATCTGAGTCAAATCAGCCAGAAAAACCGCTATGATAACCGGTACAAAGGCGTTGCCCACACCGAACAAAATCGCCCCGCTGGTCTTGGCCAGCATCAGCAACTCAAATGATATGGGCGCAAGCAGCAGACGTTCAAAGGATCGGTTCTTTTTTTCAAAGGTTACTGTCACCGCCAGCATTGAGGTGGTTCCGAATAAAATAGAGATAGCCACCACACCCGGCAGCAGTATCATAATATCTTCCAAACCGGTGCCGGACCGGATGAAAAACATGCTTGTCCATGCCAGGGGAAAAATCAACCCCCAACTGACGTTGGGAGGCTTGAGATAATAGGTTCGCATGTCTTTGAGCAAAATATTCCAGTAAGCAATCCAGGACTTCATTGTCCGCCTCCCCTTTTTTCCTTTTCCTTGCGCATGGCATCGGCCGCAATGCCGGTGATATTCACGAAAACATCTTCAAGAGATGGCCGCATGCGACGCGCTTCGGTGACCTCTGCCCCGTTGTCCTCAAGAAAACGAACCAACGGCCCCACATGAACGGGTTTTTCGGATTCCACCCGGATGAATCCCTCGTTTGTTATTGTAAAGATAAGTTCCGAAAAGGCATGGGTGAGCTTGGCGTGAATATCGTTCGGCATTGTGGCGCAAGCAATTCTCATGATATGTTTCGCTTTGATCGGTTGAATCAGATGTTCCACTGTATCGTTGCGCACGATGCGACCGGATACGATAAACGCAATGCGGTTACAAAGCCGCTCGGCTTCTTCAATATAATGGGTCGTGAGAAAAATGGTGGTTCCGGACCGGTTCAGATCGGAAACCAGATGTCGCAGTTGCCGGGCGCTGGCGACATCAATACCTGTTGTGGGCTCATCTAAAAATAAGATCGGCGGCCTGTGGATAATGCCGGCAGCAATGGTAAGCTTGCGTTTCATACCTTTGGAGTAGCCGGCAAATTTGCGATCCGCCGCCGGTGTCAGGTCAAAAGTATCCAGAAGCTCATGGGCTCTGGCTTTTCTTTTAGTCCTGCCCATGCCGTAAAGCGCTGCGCAGAAACACAGGTTATCAAAACCGGTTAGTTCCGGATAGAGGTTGCTTTCATCCGGAACAACTCCGACCAGGTGCTGGGCGGCCCTGGGATTGCCCGTGCAGTCGATGCCACCGATACGGATGGTTCCGGAATCCGAACGCGCCAGACCTGTCAGAATGTTGATGGTGGTTGTCTTACCCGCTCCGTTGGGACCGAGAAAACCAAACAGTTCGCCTTGCCGGACCCTGAACGATATTCCATCGACGGCTGCTACTTTTTCGAAATTCTTTGTTAAATTTTCGACACAAATAGATTCGGTCATGATATTTCCTTAAAAGTAATATCGTATCCAGATTTCGGGTCTCAGTGCGTCTGGCTTTTCACCAAAGTCTGTTTTGGACGCGCCAACGGGAATGCTTATCCGGAAATTAAGTTCCAGGTTGGTCATCGGTGTCCAGGTCATACCGGCCTGTACGTTGAAACTAAAATCCTGAAGGTTGACAATGGCTGTCGCCCAGGGATTAAAATACAGGATATCAAACGGCTCCTTCTGGGAAACCTTAAAATAACCATAATCTTCACCAAAATGACGCTGACTGTAATAGGGCTTCGAGACCCGATTCGCCTGCTGCATCAGCAAGGCATTTCCGGTTGCCTGCCATTGATCAAAGGCCGTCTGTTGGTAGGTGAAAAAATCTTCCATCTCGTCCCGGCTGTAACCTCCGCCATTGTGGTAGTATTCGGCGATAAAGGTGGTATCCATCGCATTCAGGTAGCGCAGGCCCAGAAGGCAACTGACCTGATCTTCTTCTGTTTGCCGGATATTGCCGGACGTATGGATAGTGGTATGGGGCACATCTTCCTGAAAAGCCAACTCTCCGTGCACCTCGAAATTTTCGGCCAGGTTTTTGGCGAAATCGAATCCGAAGCTGCAAGGCTGCTGCGGACCGTTGAAATAAATGAAATCCAGGTCGGTATCATGCCAGAGTAAATAAAGTTTGAGTGCAACATTTAAATCGCCGTTTTCACCTAACTCTTCGTTGGCCCAGTCATCTACCACCGGCAGCAGCAGTGCAGTCAAGCCGATATTGCTTAAATATCCACCGGAAAAACTTTTAATCATATCCAGCCCCAGCACAGTACGTCCTTCAAGATTCAGCGCCGGATCATCCGGATCTTTGAGACGATTGAGAAATCCAGCCGGATTCCAGGCATACCCCTGGCCCCACAGAATACGTTTTTTCCCGGCATCAATCGTCAGATGCGCTGTGGGTGTCAGGGAAACATACCCCTCGTAGATGTCATGGGTCCATTCATCTTCTGCATAGGTAGCGGCATATTCATGATGGGTAAGCAAATTAGCCTGCAAAATTCCGATTTGGTAGCTGCCGGAAAACTCAGCTAATTCTCTCCATTCATGTGTATCATCGCCGGGGTTGTCCCGGTAATAATTAAGCCGGTAGCGGGCGGAATCTTCATCCAGACGATGATAGATATACCGGGTTTCCAATCGACCACCAAGTTCATACGGCTTTTTTTCTGCTTCCGGGATAGTGAAATCATATTCTCCGGCATTAACCATTGCAGCCGATAATACAATCGCCATCAACAGACAAGCTCTGGAACGCATGGCTTAACGCAGGTCTTTTACCCTGGACAGATAATTCAATGTAAAGACTTCATCAGGTAAACTGCGCTTTTTAAGGTTAGCTGAAATCATGATGGATCGATAACCCTGATAAAGAGGACTTTCGGTTTCCATCACGGCCGGACGCACGACGCCATCGCCGATATCTTTGATCTCCTTAAAATGAAGGGTTTTAATCAGCATACCGGTTGCAGCATAACAATCGATCCGGCTGGGGACGAGTTCTTTTTTTAAAACCCACATCCTGAGTTGCTCGTATGCCACCGCCTTGGTTTTAGCCTTGAGTTCCAGAAGATATTGCTCCTGATCTTCTGAAAGAGAGACCACATCGTATTCGACACCGTAATCTAAACGCATGATATCGGCATTATTAAAAACACCTCCCACCACCGACTGCAAACTGGTAATCCGGATCGGCCTGCCCACGTTGGGAATATAAAGCCACATGTTGTCACCCAGCCGCAAGGTGGCACGTCCTGATTCACTGGCCGGGGAGATAAACAAGGTAACGACCTTATCTTTATCCTTTTTCAAAAACCACAGCACATACTCCTTTTTTTTACCATCGGGTTCAATATTGATAATTTTACGGTACATTTCCAGATCGCCCGGCTGAAGGTTGCGGTCCACCTGTTCCAATATTTGTGTGCCGGTCAAAGGCTCAGAGTGGCCTTGAAACGGCGCAGCCATCATTACAGCCAGGATTAACATTGTAAATAATGCAATACGCGACATGAGATTCCTTTCCATGATTATATATGACGCAAGGCTTCCACCGGCTCCAGCCGGGCTGCCTTGGCCGCCGGTTGCAAACTGGCCAGTATTGAAACACCCAACACAATGAGACAGGCCGAAAGCACTTCTACAGGTTCCACGCTCGGTGCCAAAGTAAACACCTGGTTGGCGCGCCCAAAGGCAACATCTACGCCAATTAAATTTAACATCTCAAGCAAACCAATTCCGATGGCAGCACCTGTCAGAGCGCTGACCAGGCCGAGACAAAAGCCTTCGGCCACAAACAGTGCCATAATCCGACCCGGCCTTGTGCCCATGGCGGCCATGGCACCAACCTCGCGTACCCGTTCGTAAACACTCATCATCATGACATTGAGGACACTGATCAAAACCACAGCAATCAGGATCACTTTAATACCAACAGTCATGACATCGATCATACGCACGACATTGTAAAAGGGTGACAGTTGATCCCAGGTGTGTGCCTCTAAGATGGGCTGGTTCTGTTTGTTGACAATGGATTCCAAAACTCTCTGCAGGTGCATGGACAAATCCGTTAAGTGATCAAAGTCCTTAGTTCTCACAGCTACTTCGCTGATTTCCAGGATATCCATGCGAAGCAGGGCAGCCGCATCATCGATATGCAAATATCCATCCCGTCCACCCGGCCCCATCAGGCTTTCCACGACACCGGCCACCCTGAAGGTCATCCCGTTGACTGAACCATCCTTATTGTTGGCCACCAGGACAATGGTATCACCGGTTTTCAGCGCCATTCCTTTTGCCAATACCTCCGGCAGCAGAACCTCCCCTTTTCTGAAGAGTAAATCTTCATGGGCAGCATTTTTGATCCGATTTTTCAGAAGCGGCACAACCGCCTGTTCTTTTGACGGTTCCACCCCATTTAAGCGGACGTTGGTTGTTTGAGCATAATTACTCAACATGGCCCCAAACTTAATGCGGGGTGAAAACGCTGCTACTTTATCGGTCCGGGTCAGAATCCCGGAAAGCTTTTCAAATGCATTGGCCGGTATCATGCGGTCCAGGGGCAGATTATCGATACTGGCCATGTAGCCCTTGCGGTGTATCTGCAGATGGCTGATCACTGAATCCGTGATCTGTCCGACGATGGCCTGTTTGAAAGAACTGCTCAAGCCAACAAAGACGATCACCGCCACCACGCCCACAGCAATCAGCAGACCTGTCAGCAGAGTTCGACGCTTGTAGCGCAACAGGTTTTTCATCGCCAGTCGTATGACTTTAAACATGCCCCGCCTCCTTTCCAATTGTTGATTTGTCAATCAACCGGCCGTCTTCCAGATGAAATGTTACTTCAGCCTGATCCATGATACGGGGGTCATGCGTAGAAAATACAAATGTGGTTCCAAATGTATCGCGCATATGCTTCATCAACGCCACCACTTTTTGGGCTGTCGCACCATCTAAGTTGGCGGTCGGCTCATCAGCCAGCACCAGAGCCGGGCTGCTTACCAGTGCCCGGGCTATGGCAACACGCTGTTTCTGACCACCGGAAAGCTGGGCTGGGTATTTTTTGGCCTGATCCGCCATTCCGACAGCATCCAGAAGCTTTTCCACCGCCGGTCGACGTTGTCCTTTGGGTATATCCCGGATCATCAACAAAGGATATTCCACATTTTCATATACCGTGAGCACCGGCAGCAAATTAAAATCCTGGAAAACAAATCCCAGGTGTTCTCCTCTGAAAATCGCACTCGCCCGACGGTCCATAGGACCAATATCCTGACCGGCTATGATCACCTCGCCCTCGCTGGGTCTGTCCAAACATCCGATCATGTTTAAAGCAGTCGTTTTCCCGCTGCCGGACGGTCCCACCAGTGCGGTAAACGCCCCCTGGGGAATTTGCAGGCTGACATGGGAAAGTGCCGCAACGTCCACTTCACCCATCCGATATACTTTTGAAACATTTTGAAATATCACAATATCCATAACATTTTGAAATTCTTTATTTTGTTTTTTCATGTACTGGCTGTTGAGAAACCATAATCACGTGACCACGAGAAGTAAACGAAATCCCTTGCTGCGTTTGAGTGCCAATCATTATGGATTCAACGATCGGCGGGTTAACCGGTTTATCGGCCTCCCATTCAACGATAAAATTGGCACCAGATCCGCCGCTTTTGTCGCTTTCCGGTATAACATAGCGTAAGGATTCCAATGGGTTCAGGGTTATCGGTGTTTCTATATGCTTTTTGAGCAACTTGCCCTGCGTTTCATAATAATCAGCCAGAGTAATTCTGATCTGATGATGTGGGTCAATATTCCTGATACTCAATGTGACTGTCAATAAAAACGGCAT
This sequence comes from Desulfobacterales bacterium, assembly GCA_018399715.1. Classification (GTDB taxonomy): domain Bacteria; phylum Desulfobacterota; class Desulfobacteria; order Desulfobacterales; family SKZT01; genus M55B149. The sequence goes on from JAGYNR010000098.1 coordinate 6,266, forward strand.
TTCCCGGTTACCGCTGTAGATATGTGAATAGGCGGGTACATAGATTGTTTGTCCGACAGACAGACCGGTTTTGTCATCCGCCTGCAAAAGTTGAAGCGGAAACAGAAAAAATGAAAACATAAAAAACAAGACAATGGCAAATTTTTTGTTCATGAAGCCCTCCTGTTTAAACATTAAGCCTATTCCACCGAAGAAGCTGTGCCGTAATCATCCCGGCAATAAAACCGGCTGCCAGATTTGAAGCCAGGGTAATGCCTAAAATCAGCGTTGCGATAAAATAGTCTTTTCGCTGATCCAGATCCATAATTGTCAGTGTCAACTGGGAACCTGCAAAGACCAGCAGAACCCCTAAAATGGACATGGGCAAAAGATTAAAAAAACCGATAATATTGCTGCCCAGAAAAATCGCCAGCAATAAAAAGAGTATTCCAATCATTACATTGGACCCGGATGTTCGCGCTCCGAACCGGTAATGTGCCGCCAGCCCTCCGGCCCCATGGCACAGGGGCATGCCGCCCAACAAAAAGCTGAAAAAATTGGCCAGGGCCATGCTCACGCAGACGTTTCGATTGGTGACCTTAGCAGATCGGTCTCCGAAATATTCTTTTGAAAGATCTGTGTAAGCCAGCACGGCATTGCCCAGTGTCATTGGCAACTGAGGCAGCACCAGGGCAAATAATGCAAAGGAAAAGTCTGCTTTTCCTGGAAACCCGAACGGAAGCACTTCAGGAAGATTAAAGCCAAAATCGACGCCGCTCAAATCTAATCTCGCACCCAAAACCAGACCGGCGACAAATCCACCTGCAACTACGATTAAACCGGCCGGAAATTTTTTGTTGTTCAGCAACAGCAACGTCATAAGGGCAGCAACAGCACCAATCACCAGACTGATGGGAACCACCCCGAGAGACTGCAAACCAAGGTGAGGTTCCACGGCCTGCTGAAGCATCTGATACTTGGATGTTCCCATTATGAACCTGACACCACTTGAAATCAACAGCGCTCCAGTAGACAGTTGTACCCCGCGGATAACCGGTTTTGGGGTGATTTTGCGGATAAGATCAATGGCTCCCGTCAGCCCGACAATCAATAAACAAAGAGCCATGAGAAAAGAGGATGCCAGAATTTGATCAGGACTCATGGCGGTGGCGATGGCATAAGCTCCGATGACTTTCATTGGCTGAACCGGCACAGTGATCCCAAAATAAATTCCCGAAATCACATAGTAGACGCCGATACTCATAAACAGTCCCAACGGATCAAGGCCGTTAAACAGAACCATGGCAATGGCAATGGGAAGCAAGGTGCCCAGATCTCCCAGGGCCCCGGCCAGCTCCATCCGATCAAATTTAAAACGCTCTGTCATCAGTTCTCCTCACTCATCAAAAAAACAAATCGGTACAATATTTAATATAATACACAGGATAAACGACATAATGTCATAAAACGTAACCTCACCGGTTTAGTTCAAACAAATTGTTTATCGATGCCTTCCACTCAGCCAGGGTCTTTGGATTGACGCGGTAATGAACAAAATAGCCCCGCTTGTCTGCAATTACAATATCAGCATCACGAAGAATACGAAGGTGCTGTGAAACCGCTGCAGGTGTTAGATTCAAGGTACGCGCCAGCGCATTGACACATAATGTGCGACCTTTCAACAGTTGGATCATACGAATACGGGTGCTCACAGAAAGCACCTTAAAGATACGGGCTTGTTTTTCCGGATCGGTCACAGCACCTCCCTCTTTTTTATTTAGACACTATTTAAGTAGTTATATATATACTTTATAAATGTGATAACCATATTGTCAACAAAAACTGTTGTTGGATAGCAGTTATAATTTTGACTTAAACATCAAGATCCGATGTTGGACGTTAATGATCGCTATCGGGATCACTATCGAATATTTTGCCTTTGAGGTGTATTCGATTTCGATCCCGGCCCCGATCCCGATAGCGAATCCATCATTTCATGTGATTGTCATAATTGCTGGATTACTGTTAAATCTCCTTGACATTTGAGAACTGATATTTTTAAAATGATAAAAATTTCCACTTTTTTATTATAGTACCCGAACGAAAATCAGGATTTTTTGTTAAGATCAAGGAAGACGAAAATTTTAACCACAGACATATATTGAGTATTTCGAGGATTAAAATTTGAGTATGAGGCAGATATTGGCGAAAAAGACGGTTTTCGTTCAGGCACTATTATATGAATAACAATCATCAAATATGAAACAATTTGCGATCGATATTGAAGTATCTGATATAAAACGAGAGCGTGATAAGGCAAGACAACTCCGAGCTTCTCAGTGGTGGAAA
>JAGYNR010000099.1 GCA_018399715.1 Desulfobacterales bacterium
TGATCTTAACGAAAAATCCTGGTTTTCGTTCGGGCACTAGCATATATTTTAAAAACGATGCTTTTTGTATAATGCCCACATATAATTCCCCCTTGACGGGGGAAATTTTGACTCATCCAACGATTTCCGTTTACCTTACCCAAATCACCCCCCCACACGTCGAAAAACCTTCAATATTATTTTTTTCTTGCGATTATTATTTCATATCTATATAGTTTAAATTTAATCTTTTTGAGTTGCTTTGATATGCGATTCAAAAAGCAACATCTGAAAAAAGTATTTCGGGATAGAAAAAATGGCTGAACAAATTATCATCGGCTGCGACCATGCAGCATTTGAAATGAAAGAATCGGTCAAGGCTTTTTTGATTGAAGACGGGTATGACGTGAACGATATCGGGGCTTTTAACGGAGAATCCGTTGATTATACTGATTTTGGTATCAAAGTAGCATCGGAAGTTTCTCGTGGCAATTTTTACCGGGGTGTGCTGATTTGCGGTACCGGAATTGGAATGTCGATTGTTGCAAACAGGTTTCCGGGAGTGCGTGCAGCGCTGTGCGGGGATTTGTTTTCTACAATTATGAGCAGGCGTCATAATGATGCCAACATACTTGTCATGGGAGCCCGGGTGATTGGGGAAGGATTGGCCCTGGAACTCGTCAAAACCTGGTTGAATACGCCTTTCGAGGGGGGACGTCATCAAAAAAGGCTAAAAAAAATAGATCAGATCAATATGAAAGATATCTATTCCCCATAATGTATAAATGATGATAGAGGGCAGGATATTGGATACAACAGGCTTGAATGAAATTCAAAGAACCGATCCGGAAATTGCGAAGGCCATTTCGGATGAATTCGAAAGGCAGTTATACACACTTGAGATGATTGCGTCGGAAAATATTGCCAGTCGTTCGGTGATGGCAGCCCAGGGAAGTGTCATGACCAACAAATATGCTGAAGGATATCCCAGCAAACGGTACTATGGCGGATGTGAATATGTGGATATTGCTGAGAAATTGGCAATTGAAAGAGCCATGACATTATTTAAGGCTGAATTTGTAAATGTTCAGCCACATTCCGGATCTCAGGCAAATATGGCGGTTTATTTCGCCTTATTGAAGCCGGGGGATACGATTCTTGGAATGGATCTTGCTCACGGAGGGCATCTGACACATGGGAGTATGGTCAGTTTTTCCGGGAGATTTTTTAATTTTGTACATTACGGTTTGAAAAAAGAAACCGGTGTCATTGATTATGAAAGTCTGGCCAAACTCGCAAAGGAGCATCATCCAAAACTCATTATTGCCGGGGCCAGTGCTTATCCAAGAATGATTGAGTTTGATAAATTTGCTGAAATTGCGGAATCTGTCGGCGCTTTTTTAATGGTAGATATGGCACATATTGCAGGACTTGTAGCTGCCGGTGTTCATCCATCTCCGCTACCGTTTGCCCATGTTGTCACTTCAACAACCCATAAAACGCTAAGAGGGCCGCGTGGTGGTTTAATACTGGGTAAGGCGGATTATGCAAAAGTCTTGAACAGTCAGATATTTCCGGGGATACAAGGTGGCCCGCTGATGCATGTGATCGCCGCAAAGGCGGTAGCTTTCCAGGAGGCCCTGCAGGACTCTTTCAAAACATATCAGCAACATGTCGTAACCAATGCCCGGGTACTTGCCGAATCACTGATGAATAAAGGAATACAACTAGTTTCAAATGGTACCGACAATCACATGATGTTGGCAGACCTGACACATATCGGTGTTACCGGAAAAGATGCAGAAACCGTATTGGGAAGGGCGGGTATTACTGTCAACAAAAACGCTATTCCGTTTGATCCGCTTAGCCGTCAAGTAACCAGCGGTATCCGAATCGGCACGCCTGCCATAACCACTCGCGGAATGGGTGAACAGGAGATGGCTATAATTGCAGAGCTTATCGTAACTGTTTTAAAAAGACCGGATAATGAAAAGAATATTATTCAAACCCGGGAAAAAGTTAAAGAACTTTGTACAAGTTTTCCGCTGTATGGATAATTGCTTTGGAATCAATTTTGATGAGCGATAAAAGAACACGTCCCTCGTGGGACAGATATTTCATGGATATAGCATGTATGGTTGCCAAGCGTTCTACTTGCTTGCGACGGGCCGTCGGGGCGGTTCTTGTAAAGGACAAGCGATTGCTGGCCACCGGTTATAATGGCGCTCCGTCAGGAATCGCTCATTGCTTGGATGTTGGTTGCCTTCGTGAGGAAATGAAAATCGCTTCCGGTCAGCGCCACGAACTTTGCAGGGGAATTCATGCAGAGCAAAACGCTATTATCCAGGCTGCTTACCACGGGGTTTCCATAAAGGACTCGATACTTTACTGTACAAATCACCCATGTGCGATATGTACAAAAATGCTGATCAATGCCGGCATTAAAAAAATATACTATCAGGCTGGGTATGCTGATGAGCTAAGTCAGCAATTATTAAAAGAGGCTGGCATTGAGTGTGTCCAACTGAAGTCTACAGGGACAGGGGGGGCATCATGAAATGTCCTTACTGCGGAGAACTGAATAATAAGGTTATTGATTCACGATTAAGCAAAGACGGAATGGTCGTCCGTCGCCGAAGAAAATGTGTCAGTTGTGCCCGAAGATTTACAACTTACGAGCGCACCGAGGAAATCCCCATTATCATTATTAAAAAAGATGGCCGTCGGGAAGAATATAGCCGGGATAAGGTTCGGCAGGGAATATTGAGGGCGTGTGAAAAACGAAATATCAGTATAGAAACCATTGAGGCATTTTTAGACGAACTTGAAAGAGATCTGAAAGAAGCCGAGGAAAAAGAAATTTCTTCGACAATAATCGGTGAAAAAATTATGGCAGCGCTTCATAAAATAGATGGAGTTGCCTATGTTCGTTTTGCCTCGGTTTACCGTGATTTCAAAGATGTCAATGATTTTGTGGATGAGTTGAAAAAAATTTTAAACAAACCAAAAGAAGTGAAGATCAGTTAAAACAATGACCGAGGCCATCGATCGTTATTTCATGAATATTGCCCTGGAACTGGCAGAAAAGGGAAAGGGATATACATCTCCCAATCCTATGGTTGGGGCCGTAGTGGTCAAAAATGGTGTAATTGTCGGCCAGGGTTACCATGAGGTTGTGGGCGGCCCTCACGCCGAGGTCAATGCTATCAATGATGCAGGTCAGTCGGTAGAAAATGCGTCGATGTATGTGACATTGGAACCCTGTAATCATACCGGCCGAACACCCCCGTGTACACAGAAAATTTTAGCGTCCGGTATCAAAAAAGTAATTGTGGCAATGAAAGATCCCAATCCCGGTGTAGCCGGTGGAGGGATCGAAATGCTCAGAGAGCATGGTGTTGAGGTTACGACCGGTGTGGAGGAAATAAAAGCCAAACGTTTAAATGAAGCGTATATTAAATATGTAACGACCCATCGGCCTTTTGTTGTCTGTAAATGCGCGTCTACGCTGGATGGTCGAATTGCCACCCGAACCGGAGATTCCAAATGGGTTACAGGCGCTCAATCCAGGAAATTTGTCCATATGCTCCGGCATTCATTGGATGGCATAATGGTAGGTATTGAAACGGTCAAAATAGATGATCCTAGTTTGACTGCCCGCCTGGAAAATTGTAAAGGAAAAGATCTGGTTAGAATCATTTTGGATACCTACTTGTCCATTCCTGAAACTGCCCGTGTGCTTCAAATCGAATCTGAGGCGAACACTATTATTATAACCGGTGATTCCATATCATCCTCCAAAAAATCCCGCTTGGTGGAAAAAGGTGCACAGGTTTTGGAATCTCCTTTGAAAAATGGGAGGATCGATCTGGAGGCGCTTATGCATATTCTGGGGAAAATGGAAATAACCAGTCTTCTGATCGAGGGTGGAAGCCGGGTGTTGGCTTCTGCGATTTCTTCGGGTATCGTGGATAAGATTTTTTTCTTTTATGCTCCCAAAATTCTGGGTGGAGATGACGGCGTGCCGATATGTCAGGGGACAGGGGTTTCTTTGATGCGTCAGGCTGTTTTGGTAAAAGACATTTCGATACATCGTTTTGATGATGATATCTTGGTTGAGGGATATTTATAAAAAGAGTATGTTTACTGGAATTATTGAAGGACTCGGCACTGTAACCGGTATACGCAACTCTGAGGGGGCCAGGCAGTTTGCTATACAATCTGATTTTTTTTTAAAGGATATAAAAACAGGAGACAGTATTGCGGTAAACGGTGCTTGCCTTACGGCAGTAGCTGTTGATGGCAATCGTTTTTCCGCCGATGTTTCGCCGGAAACTCTTAATAGAACCACTTTCAACCGAACGAAAATTGGCGAACGGGTAAATCTGGAGCGAGCACTTCGCCTTTCAGATCGGCTGGATGGTCATCTGGTTTCCGGTCATATTGACGGAATGGCAATCATCGTCGGAAAACAGAAAAAAGCAAATGCCATTATCGTTTCGATGGAGGTCTCTGAATATATTTGTCGTTATTTAATTGAAAAAGGATCCGTTGCAATTGACGGCATAAGCCTTACTGTCAATATGTGCCGGCAGAATTATTTTGATGTCAGCATTATTCCTCATACGGCTAGTTTGACCACCATTGGGATCAAACAAGTCGGCGAATATGTCAATATTGAAACGGATATGATTGGAAAGTATGTGGAGCGCTTCTTGAATACCGGTGTGGAGAAGGATGATGAACCAAAATCCGTCATCGACAAGGAGCTTCTGGCAAGAACCGGATTTTTATAAACGGTTATGGGATAAGGGCATGTTCGGATTATATCTTTCCGCAAGCCTTGTTACCCAAAAGCGTTTTATCAAAAAAATTGTAGGAGTAATTTAAAAAATGCCACTTTTAAGCCCTGAAGAGGCTATCAGAGAAATACGGTTAGGTAAAATGGTTATTCTTGTTGACGATGAAGATCGTGAAAACGAAGGAGATCTGACCATGGCTGCTGAAAAAATAACGCCTGAGGCGATCAATTTTATGGCCAAGTATGGCCGCGGTCTGATTTGCCTTTCCCTTACCGAAGAAAAAATTAAATCATTGGATTTGCCAATGATGGTTGAAAATAACACATCGCCCTATAAAACCGGATTTACGGTGTCTATCGAGGCCAAAAAGGGGGTCAGCACCGGTATATCTGCTCACGACCGTGCAACTACTGTCCTGACGGCGGTTGCCGATAATGCAAGGCCTCATGACCTGGTGAGACCCGGCCATATTTTTCCCCTTCGTGCTCAAAAGGGCGGCGTTATGGTACGTGCCGGGCAGACAGAGGGCTCCGTGGATTTGGCACGACTTGCGGGTTTAAAGCCGGCAGGTGTTATCTGTGAGGTTATGGATGAAGATGGTACCATGGCCAGAATGCCGGCTCTGGAAAAATTCAGTGAACAACACGGCGTCGGTATCTGCACCATTGCAGATCTGATTGAATATCGCATGCGGACTGAATCTTTTGTTCATCGTGAAGTGGAAGCGATTATTCCTACCAGCCATGCAGGAACGTTTAAGGCGATCGTATATGAGAACGATATGGAAAATCTGCAACATATCGCACTGGTAAAAGGGGAAATCGATTCCAGTCAACCCGTGCTTGTACGCGTTCATTCGGAATGCTTAACAGGTGATATCTTTGGTTCTTTAAGATGCGATTGCGGTGAACAATTACACAAGGCTATGGAGATGATAGACAAAGAGGGCTCAGGAGTGCTTCTTTATATCCGGCAGGAGGGAAGAGGCATCGGATTGGTAAATAAGCTCAAAGCGTATAATTTGCAGGACGAGGGGCTGGATACAGTCGATGCTAATCTGAAACTCGGATTTAGTGCGGATCTTCGACACTATGGGATTGGTGCCCAGGTATTGGTGAATCTGGGCGTTAAAAAAATGCGTCTTTTGACCAATAATCCTAAAAAAATGGTGGGTTTACAAGGATATGGTCTCAAAGTCGTTGAACAGATCCCTATTCAGGTAGAACCTAACGAGTACAACCGGTGTTATCTGCAGTGCAAAAAGCTTAAAATGGGACATTGGCTAAATATTGAGGAAGTCGCTGAAACGCATCAGTAATTGATTGATGTTATGGTGATTCCGACAAAATATCCGGAGGTTTTGAATGCCTAAATTCCTTGAAGGAAAACTGAGCGCCGAAAACAAACGTTTTGGCATCGTGGTAAGCCGTTTCAATGATTTTATTACCGATCGACTCGTTGGAGGGGCAGTAGATGCTCTTTCGCGTTGCGGAGCTTCCGATGAAGATATTGATATTGTGAAAGTTCCCGGAGCATTTGAAATTCCTCTTTTGGCCAAGAAAATGGCTCAAAAAAATACATATAATGCCGTCATCTGTCTAGGGGCGGTTATTCGGGGGGCGACACCGCATTTTGATTATGTCAGTGCCGAGGTTTCCAAAGGCGTTGCAGCGGTAAGTATTGAGGCCCAAACCCCGGTTATTTTTGGTATCCTTACGACAGATACCATTGAGCAGGCCATAGAAAGGGCCGGTACCAAAAGCGGAAACAAGGGATGGGATGCTGCAATGGCTGCTGTTGAGATGGCCAACTTGATGGAGGCAGTTGATCGGACAGAGTAAATGGGAAAACGACGAAAAGCTCGCGAGCTGGGAATGCAGGCAATTTTTTCCATGGATCTCGGGCGCAACCTAAAACCTGAACAATTTGAGTTTTTTTGTCAAAATTTTTCGCCACCATCAGGTGTTCGTGACTTTTTCGAAAAATTGGTGAAAGGTGTTTTAAACAACTGGGATATGATTAACAGTCTCATTGAACGGTTTTCCAGTAATTGGAAAGTCAATCGAATGGCTGTTGTCGATCGCAATATCATGAGAATTGCTATTTATGAAATGGTGTTTTGCTCTGATATTCCCCTGAAAGTATCCATCAATGAGGCAATAGATATTAGTAAGAAATTCGGTACGGAAGAATCCGGTGCGTTTATTAACGGTATTTTAGACAGTATCCGGATGGCGATTGAATCAGGTGAAATACAAACCGATTGGGTAGAAATACAGACGAATCCGTAAAAATTAAAATCAAGGAGGTGTTATGGAGGTCAGAAAGATCCTGTTGAGAGAAGATGAAATTCCGCGTCAGTGGTATAATATTCTGGCGGATATTAAATTAAATCCGCCGCTGGGTCTTGATGGAAATCCGGTAAATCCCGAAGCTTTGGCACCGGTGTTTCCCATGAATCTCATTGAACAGGAAGTGAGTGCCGAAAGATGGATCGATATTCCCGAAGAGGTATTAAATATTTATACGATCTGGCATCCGACTCCCCTTGTTAGAGCTGTTTCTCTGGAAAAAGCTCTTGATACGCCGGCAAGGATTTATTACAAGAATGAATCCGTCAGCCCTCCGGGAAGTCATAAACCGAACACCGCTGTGGCTCAGGCGTATTATAATAAAGCATTCGGCATCAGGAAATTAACCACCGAAACCGGTGCAGGGCAGTGGGGAAGTGCCCTTTCCTTTGCCTGTAGCCAGTTGAAAATGGAATGTAAGATCTTTATGGTCAGAATCAGTTTTGACCAAAAACCTTACCGAAAAGCCATGATGGAAGCATGGGGCGGCAAATGTATTCCCAGCCCCAGCAAAGAAACCAAAGCGGGACGTGAGGCGCTGGAAAAAAATCCGGATACGCCCGGAAGTCTGGGAATTGCTATTAGTGAGGCCATAGAGGCAGCCGTAATGGATAGCTCGGGTCAAACCCGTTATTCACTGGGCAGCGTCCTCAATCATGTGATGCTCCATCAAACTATTATTGGGCTGGAAGCCAAAAAGCAACTGGAGATGGTTGGTGATTATCCGGATATCATCATTGGATGTGCAGGCGGTGGAAGCAATTTTGCGGGTATCTCCTTTCCTTTTGTTTTGGATAAAATTAATGGAAAAGAAATTGAAATTTTTCCGGTTGAGCCGGTGGCATGTCCTACCTTGACAAAAGCACCATTTGTTTATGATCATGGTGACACTGCCCGGTATACCCCGCTGCTTCCTATGCACAGCCTGGGGCATGGATTTGTTCCACCGCCGTTTCATGCCGGCGGACTCCGCTATCACGGTATGAGCCCTACCGTCAGTCAACTGGTTGCCGAAGGATTAATGGAGGCAAGGGCTGTGACTCAGCTTGATGCTTATGATGCCGGTGTTTTAGCTGCAAGAAGCGAAGGCATTCTTCCAGCTCCCGAAACCAATCATGCATTGGCGTGTGTTATCGAAGAAGCCAAAAAGGCCAAAGAAGAAGGAAAAGAAAAGGTCATTCTTTTTAACTGGAGTGGCCATGGACTGCTTGATTTAGGGGCCTATGAAAAATATTTTGCGGGTGCATTGCAAAACTTTTCCTTGTCAGATGAATATATTGCGGAATCGGAAAAGGTATTTAAAAATTTTCCAAAACCGCAATTGTTAAAAAGCACATAATTTTTGGTAAATAGTGCCTGAACGAAAACCAGGATTTTTCGATAAGATCAAGGAAGGTGAAAATTTTAACCACAGACA